>JBGCFX010000294.1:0-14578 GCA_045110395.1 Polaribacter sp. | reverse complement strand
TCGTGTTTTGCAATAATTAATTGCGCAATTCTTTCACCATCATTTATTACAAAATCATCATTTGATAAATTGACTAAAATTACACCAATTTCACCTCTATAGTCTGCATCTACAGTGCCTGGAGAATTTAAAACCGTAATTCCTTTTTTTGCAGCTAAACCACTTCTAGGTCTTACTTGTGCTTCAAAACCAACAGGTAAAGCTATAAATAAACCTGTTTTTATAATGGCTCTTTCTAAAGGTTTTAGAACCACAGGTTCATTAAGTTCTGCTCTTAAATCCATTCCTGCAGCACCTTCAGTTTCGTAATTTGGTGTCGCGTGTTTTGATTTATTGATGATTTGTACGTTCATTGTTCTATTAATTAAATAAGAATGTTATTACTTCTAAAAATTCTGTTCTCCAAAAAGCTTCAGTATGTTTTCCTTCTGGAACTACTTTTGTTTGTATGTTTTTTTTCGGAAAACCATTTTCTAACAAAAGGTTTGCCATATTTTCAGTATCAGGAACCATAGAATCTCCTTCTTTTCCGCCAACCAATAAAAAGAGTTTTGTGTTTTTTAAGTTTCCATTCTCTTTAGCAAAATTGTTTACTTTATCAGAAAACCAAAATGAGGTAGAAAGTGCCCCAATTTTACCAAAAACGTCTGGCTTTTTTAAACCACCATAAAAAGAAATTAAACCACCTAAAGAACTTCCCATAATTGCTGTATGTTTTGCATCAGTTTTAGTTCTGTAGTTTTTATCAATATATGGTTTTAATGTATTTGCTAAAAAATCGATATAAATTGCTCCTTTTCCACCACCATATTTTTCGTGTTTCCAAGGTGTGTATTCTTCAATTCTTTTTTCTCCTCCATTTTCTACACCTACTACAATAAAGCTTTTTCCTGTTTTTTTATAGAGTTCGTTTAGTGTTTCATCAACAGCCCACTCACCAACAAAAGAAGTTTTATCATCAAATAAATTTTGAGCATCATGCATATAAATTACAGCATAATTTTCTTGAGATTTTTTATAATTTGGTGGTAAATACACCCAAATTTTATGAGAAATAGTATTTAAACCTTTAATTACAAACTCTTTTTCTAAAATGGATACATTAGCAGATCTTGTAGATTTTCTTTCTTCAGTTTTAGATTGTTTAATCTCCTTTTTAGGAGCTTTTTTCTTGCAGGAAAAAATCAATAAAAAAATAGAACAAAAAACAAGAATTAATTTTTTCATAATTAGGTTATATACTAGCACAAATATAATAATTCGCATAAGCATTCATCAAAAGATAATAGTTTTATTACTTTTGACATGTTAAATAAATGATTTATGAGCGAAATGAAAAAAATAGCTGTTTTAGGTGGTGGTAGTTGGGCTACTGCCATTGTAAAAATGTTATGCGAAAACTTAGAAACTGTGGGTTGGTATATGAGAAATGAGCAAGCCATAGAACACATCAAAGAAAACGAACACAACCCTAACTATTTACGATCTGCAGAACTAAATGCAGAGCAGTTAGATTTATCAAGTGATATCAATAATATTGTTGCAAATTATGATGTGCTTGTTTTTGCAATTCCGTCTGCTTTTTTAGTGGGCGAATTAGAAAAACTAGAAAGTTCTTTAGAAGATAAAATTATTTTTTCTGCAATTAAAGGAATTGTGCCAGAAACTGGTTTAATTATTGGCGAACATTTTAATCAAAAATTTAATATTCCATTAAAAAACATTGGTGTAATTACTGGTCCTTGTCATGCAGAAGAGGTGGCAATGGAACGTTTATCGTATTTAACAATTGCTTGTCAAGATGAAGAAAAAGCGAAATTTGTTGGCAAATCTTTAGAAAGTTGGTACATAAAAACTAAGATTTCTGACGATATTATTGGGACAGAATATGCTGCAATGTTAAAAAACATTTATGCTATTGCTGCAGGAATTGCCCATGGTTTGGGTTATGGAGATAATTTTCAATCTGTGTTAATGAGCAATGCAATTCGCGAAATGAAACGTTTTATTAAAAAAGTACATAAAATGAAACGAAACATAAACAACTCTGCCTATTTAGGTGATTTGTTAGTAACAGGATATTCACTTTTTAGTAGAAACAGGCAATTTGGAAATATGGTTGGGAAAGGATACACTGTAAAATCTGCGCAAATGGAAATGAGTATGATTGCAGAAGGCTATTATGCCACCAAAAGCGCTTATAAAATGAAGGAAGAAAATGGCGCAAAAACACCTATCATAGATACTGTTTATACTATTTTATATGAGAATAAGAATCCCAAAAAAGAATTTAAAAAATTGACAGATAAATTAGATTAATTGTTTAATTTTGAACATTATTGTGATATATTAAACAGTTATTATGAAAACCATACAAGAAGTTGTAGAGAGTACCATTAGAAAAACGCCTTTTATAGAAGAGGCCTTAAATGAAAAGTTGATTAACGTTTCTTCTTTGGCAAGAATTATTTTACCAGAAGTATCTTTAGTTTTAAAGAAAGACGTTAAGGTTGGTGCAGTAATGATGGCTATTAACAGACTTTCTCCTGCAAGTGAATTACGTATCAGAAAAAACATAAAACGACTTGCTTTAGATTTAGGAAACGTTATTGTACGTTCAGATTTATGTGACTTTACCTTTAAAAATACAACTTCACTTTTAAAAGAAGTTGCTAAAATTTTGAATAAATCTTCTGAAAGTCAAGATTATTTTTTAACGGTTTCTCAAGGAATTTTTGAAACCAATATTGTGACCAGTAAAAATTTAAGACCTTTTGTTGAAGAAATTTTTGAACAAGAAACACTAACACACAGCATGTTAGACTTGGCATCTATTACCATAAAATTACCAAAAGAAAACTTAGAACAATCTGGTATTTATTACTTTATATTAAAGCAATTGGCTTGGGCAGACATACCTCTGCAAGAAATTATTTCTACAACAAATGAAATGACAATTGTGGTAAAAGAAGCAGACATCAACCAAACATTTGCAATTCTAATGGATATGAAATTAAGCTAGAAAATGGCTAAAAATGATCCTTATGCAGCATTAAGAATAAAGGAATTCAATATTTTTTTATTTGTAAGATTTTTACTCGTTTTTGGTTGGTCTATGCAATTTATTGTTATTGAATGGCAAGTATATTCTATTACAAAAGATCCACTTTCTTTAGGAATTATTGGTTTAATGGAAATTATTCCAGCTTTTTCTATGGCATTATTTGCAGGGCACATTGTAGATCAAAGAGAAAAAAGAAATTTATTAGCCATTTGTACAGCAGCTTTTTCGTTGATAAGTTTAGGGCTATTTTTATTAACTACAGAGAGTGTTTTAGAGAGTTGGTCTACAAATTCGGTTTTATATTCCATTTATGGTTTGGTCTTTTTTGGTGGATTTTTACGTTCCTTTTTTGGCCCTACAATTTTTTCTTTAGTAGCATTACTAGTACCAAAAAAAATATATCATAATGCAGCAACATGGAGTTCAAGTACCTGGAAAACAGCTTCTGTTTCTGGAGCTTTAGCAGCTGGATTTCTTATAGGAATAATTGGTGTGGCTAAAACCTTATGTTTGGTTTTTATTTTAGTGATATTATCTTTAATCTTCACATTTTTAATTAAACAAAAACCTGTTTTAAATACAAAAATTGGAGAGCCAATCAAAGAAAGTTTAAAAGCAGGTGTAAAATTTGTATTCGAAACTAAAGAAATTTTAGGAGTTTTAACCCTAGATATGATTGCAGTTTTGTTTGGAGGAACAGTTGCTATTTTATCTGTCTTTGCACAAGATGTTTTAAAAGTTGGCCCAGAAGGTTTTGGTATTTTAAACGCTTCTATTTCTTTTGGAAGTATTGTAACTATGTTCTTAACAACCTATATTCCCATCAATAAAAGCACAGGTAAAAAAATGTTGGTTTCAGTTTTCATCTTTGGGTTGAGTATTATTGCTTTTGGCCTATCTTCTATTTTCTGGGTTAGTATTTTAGCATTGTTTATAAGTGGAGCTGCAGACGGAATTTCGATGGTAATAAGACAAACCATTTTACAATTAAAAACACCAGATGAAATGCGAGGTAGAGTTTCTTCTGTAAACTCTATGTTTGTAGGTTCTTCTAATGAGCTTGGTGCTTTTGAAAGTGGTTTAGCAGCAAAATTAATTGGGCCAGTTGCTGCTGTCGTTTTTGGTGGTACAATGACTTTAATTACAACATTAACAATTGGTGCTGTAAACCCAACTTTAAGAAACTTAGATCTAACTGCAGATATTCAAGAAAAGGAAAAAGAAGTTTAATTAGTTAGGAATCGTTCTAAAATTACCTAAAAGAATTGTCCAATCATAACTTTTAAAATCTAAACATTTTGGTTTTTCTGGAGTTATACCGTACTTAAATAATATTTTTCTAGCACCACTTTTACCACCAAAATCTCCACGAAACCAAGACATTAAAGGAGTCGATTTTGCCTCTTTGGTTTCTTTATTATAGGAGGTTTGTTCTTTTAAATATTCAGTAGTCATAAAATCAAACTCTCTATCTAAACCACTTGAAGTATAAATAGCAACTGGAGGACAACTTTTTGCACCACAATTCAGCGCAAAATGAACTCTCCAATCAATAGCATCATTAATACGTAATTTACGTTCCCATTTTGGTCTAAACCATTTACGTAAATACCCTAAACTTATTTTCATTCGAGACTTTCTAATAATTCCGTGTTCAATATCATCAAAAGATAAAACTTCTCCAGCAATTTTTACTCTTTTTGCTCCAAAAAAAGCACCTCTATTTTCATATTCTTTAGGGTTTTTGACTAAAGAAATTTGAATAAAAGAATTGTAAATATTTACCCAAAAAGCTATTTTTTGTTTGTCTGTTTTTAGTTGTGTAACTAATTCATTTAAAGTACTATTTTCTAAAATTTTCACTTCTTTATGATAAGATTTACCATCCATAATATTTTGTAATAAATCTTGAGAAACTTTTTGATAATCTACATTTTTTTGAGAAAAAACAGTAAAACTTGATAAAAATAAGAGTAATATTGAAAACGGTTTCATATAAAATTTCGTAAGTTTAAGTATGCTAATAAGTGTTATAATTCCTGTATATAATGAACAAGAAAACCTCGCAAAAAGGTTGTCGTTTTTATGTGAACAGGCTAACAAATTTTCTATAGAAATTATCATTTCTAATTCACCAGAAACAAATGATAATAGTCTAAAAATTTGTAAGAATTTTGATAAAGTTACAATATTTAAAAGCGATAAAAAAGGTAGAGCTTCTCAAATGAATTTTGGCGCACAAAAGGCAAAAGGGTCTATTTTACTGTTTTTACACGCAGACATTCAGTTACCAGAAGATTTTTACTATCAAGTTGTAAATGCGGTTTCTAAAGGAAATAAAGCTGGTTTTTTTGCTTATAAGTTTGATAAAGAAACATTTTTACTAAACGTAAATAGCAGATTTACTACTAAAGATAGTTTTTTTGCTGGTGGAGGTGATCAATGTCAGTTTTTTACAAAAGAAGTTTTTACAAAAATGAACGGTTATAATGAAGACTTTTGTATTATGGAAGATTTCGAAATGATAGATAGAGTTAGAAAACACAAAATACCTTATACCATTATTCAGTCTAAAGCAATTGCGAGCGCAAGAAAATATGATAAGAATTCTTGGTTAAAAGTAAATTTAATTAATGGATATGTTTTCTTAAAGTATAAGTTTGGAGCCTCTCCCAAAAGTTTAAGAAAAACTTACAAAAGCTTACTTAGAGAAAGTATCTAGTAAATTGTTATTTATAAAATAATAACGAAGAGGTTTCTTATTTTTAAAAAAAGTAAATAGCTTGAAAAACAGAATATCCTAAAATAACTTGCTTAATAAAAACACTTATTTTTGTAAGATGCTAAAAGCCCAAAACATTTCTTTTAATTATCAGAAAAACAAACCTGTTTTAATAGATTTTAAATTCACTTTAAAAAAAGGAGAACACTTATGTGTAATGGGTGAAAGTGGTTGTGGAAAATCGACACTTTTGAAAGCAATTTACGGTTTGTTAGATTTACAAAAAGGTTCAGTTTTTTGGAATGAAAAACAGATTTTAGGACCAAAACATCATTTGGTTCCTGGTTTTGAAAACTTTAAATATGTAGCACAAGATTTTGATTTAATGCCCTATATCTCTGTATCTGAAAACATCAAAAAGTTCTTGTCAAGATTCTATCCAGAAGAAAGTGAAAAACGAACTCAAGAATTATTAGAGGTCATAGAAATGAAAGCTTTTGAAAACACAAAAGTGAAAAATTTAAGTGGTGGTCAAAAACAACGTGTGGCAATTGCAAGAGCTTTAGCAAAAGAGCCTGAATTACTGCTTTTAGACGAACCTTTTGGTCAAATAGACAACTTCAAAAAAAACTCTTTAAGAAGACGTTTGTTTGGGTATTTAAAAGAAAAAAATATAGCTTGTATCGTTGCTACTCATGATAAAAACGATGCACTTTCTTTTGCGGATAAGTTATTGATTATTAGAGATAACAAAATCTTAATAAACGATTCTCCAAAAGAAATTTACAACAACCCAAAAGAGAAATATGCTGCTTCTTTATTTGATGATGTAAATGAAATTACAATTGATAATGAAGCTCATTTATTATATCCTCATCAACTAAAAATTGTTGAAAAATCAGATTTATCTGCTACTGTTTTAAACGCTTTTTTTAAAGGTTCTTACTGGTTGATTAAAGCTGAATTTGATAATAAATCAATCTTTATAAATCATTACAAACCCATTTTAAAAAATAAAAGGATTGAAATAAGTATATGCTTTTAAGCTGGTTATACAAGAAAGCACTCCATTTACACAATTAAAAAAAATTACATATCTATTTTCATTATACTTGTATAATGTGGGAATTATTTCCACAAAATAAATTCAATTTTTATGAAAACGAAACTTGTTCTTTTTTTAGCCATTCTAGCTTATTGCAATTTATTTTCACAGGCAGTAGTAAATATTCCTGATAGTAATTTTAAAAATTATCTAGTTAACAATTCTGAAATTAACACAAATAATGATGAAGAAATTCAACTCTCTGAAGCTACAAGCTTTACAGGGGAAATTGCTATAGCCTATCAACCAATTAATTCATTAACAGGCTTAGAAACATTTGTAAATTTAACATCCTTATCCTTATTTAGTTGTAGTTTAACTTCACTTAATATAGCAAACAACTTAAGTTTATTAAAGTTAGATGTAAGTAAAAACAATTTAACTGCTTTAAATATTAGCCAACATACAAGTTTACAAGAATTAGTTTTTTCAGAAAATAATATTACAACTTTAGATGTTTCATTGCATATAGATTTAACTAGACTAGAATGTGCAGAAAATGAGTTAACGAGTTTAGATCTTTCAACAAATACCTTGTTAACTACTGTTGTAGTAAGTGATAATCAAATTGAAGGTTCACTAAATTTAAACTCCGAAAATTTAGATAGAATGATTGCCAACAATAATAAACTTACAAGTGTTGATCTAAGTAAGGCTTCAGTTTTACAGTTTTTAGGTGTAAAAAGAAATTTACTTACTGCTTTAGATTTGTCTACTAATAAAATATTAACTCAAGTAGATTGTAGCTTAAATGAAATAGAAAGTTCTATACAGCTTGATAGCACAAAACTATTTTCTTTAGATTGTAGTTCTAATAAACTAACCTCTTTAAACACAAGTGCAGCTTTAGAGAACTTAAAACTTGTAGATTGTTCTAATAATAATTTAACTTCTTTAAATTTTACATCTAATACTGGTTTGGTACAAATAGATTGTGAAAGAAATCAATTAACAACGCTTTTGGTAGATGGTTTAGCTACTTGGTTACAGGTTATTAACTGTCAATATAATATGCTTACTAGTTTAAATATAAATGATAATATTAATCTAGAAAGATTAAGTATTTACAATAACAATCTTTCTAATATTGATGTTACAAACAATACTAAACTTACCAATTTATTTTGCTCAAATAATAGTTTAACAGAATTAGATCTTACAAAAAACACAGATTTATTGCACTTAGATGCTCCCAGAAATAATTTAACAACTGTGGATGCAAGAAGTGGCAACAACACAAAAATAAATTCAGCCTCAGAGTTTAGACTTACCAATAACCCAAATTTACAATGTGTGTATGTAGATGATGTTACATATAGCTCAACCACTTGGACCCAAATAGATACTGCAGGTACTTTTGTAATAAATGAAACAGCATGTCAAGCACTTTCTGTAAGTTCTTTTAATTCTTCTAAAGTTTGTTTATTTCCAAATCCTGTAAAAAACAGTATAGAAATTACAACAAAAGAGCAAATAAAAAAAGTAACTATCTTTAATATATTAGGAAAAAAAGTAAAAATATCTACTTTT
The DNA here is from genome assembly GCA_045110395.1 of Polaribacter sp. Lineage (GTDB taxonomy): Bacteria > Bacteroidota > Bacteroidia > Flavobacteriales > Flavobacteriaceae > Polaribacter. The sequence continues at coordinate 6,157 of JBGCFX010000294.1, read as the reverse complement.
TCAAAAATTAATGTATCTGACTTAAAATCTGGGATTTATATCCTTGAAATAGATTTAGAAAATGAATCTAAAATTCTTAAAAAGATCGTTAAAGAAATTTAAAAGAGTCTCGCTTTTTATTAATAAATTAAATGAGTTAATTAATTTTAATAATTTTAATTTCATTCCCATTAAAAGAAAAAATCTCACCTTCCTTTTTCCCCAACAACAACTTACCAATGGGTGAAGACACAGAAATGGCAAAAAAAACTTGATTTTCAATTGTCAATTTCCCAGCAGAAATAGATAGAAAATAATTAGTTTTTTCTGTAGAAATAATACTTCCTAAATGTGCAATTTTCAGTTTCGAAATTTCAGGATTAGAAACATCTATTTTTGCTAAAACTGTCTTCATTTGTCTAATTCCAACTAATTGCTGACCTGCTTTTTCCATTTCTAATTGCAACATAGCTCTGCCTGTTTCGTGTTTGTCTCCTGCAGAGCTTTTAGTTTCAGATTGCAGTGCTTTTTGATTAGAAGAAATAATTTCTTCTACAGTTTTTAAGCGTTTATTTACAAATGCTTCACATTGTTTAAAAAGTTGTTCTTTTATATTCATTTTTCTAAACTAAATGCAAACGCTCCGTAATTTCCATAATGAGAAATTGAGCAAGAATTGGTTAGTAATTTTTCTTGATGATAAAAAAGTGGTGCACCAACTTTTGTTTTCTTTTTTTCAATTTCTAAAGCAGAAATCCCTGTTTCTTCTGCAAGTTTTAATTTTATGTTTTTATCAACCAAGTTTGGGCTTCCAATACCAATGAACATTCTTACTTCATCTGAGTTTTCAACTAAAGCATCTTCTGCAATCGTATGAATGTAAGCATCATCTAAAAAAGAACTTGTGTAAAATTTATGGTTTTCAAAAATTACGATTCCTTTATTATCTTCTTTTAAATAACATTCAAATTTTTGCGGTGCAAAAAAACGTTTTTCAATCTTTTGAGTGTAACATTTATACGCAGCTTCTTTTAAGGACCAAAATAACCAAACTTTTAAAAAAGGGTTTTCTGAATCGTTAATTTCTTGCTGCTCTCTTTTAGTAAATTGTTTCTCTAAAAAGCCTGTTCTTTTCCAATTAGATTGAGTTTCAGCTAAATTTAAATCGATAATATCATTACCAATTTTAGGCATTTATTTTTGTTTGAATTACTTCAATAGTTGCTTTTACAGAGAGCATTTTCTCCATAGAATCGTTGTCTATTTCTATGTTAAACTCATCTTCTACATCTAAAATAATATCTACCAAATTTGCAGAATTTATTTCTAAATCGTTGATAAAATCTGTTTTTTCAGACATATTTTTAAAACCCTCTTCATTTTGAACATAAGGTTTTATAATAGTTGTTAGTTTTTGTATGATTTGTTCTTTTGTCATTATTGTATTTTATCTTTTTCACTTCGACAAGCTCAGTGTGACATTGTTTTTTTAATTATTATTTGTATTTTTTAAAGATAACACACCCATTTACATCACCAAAACCAAAACTTGCTTTTGCTAAAATATGTATCTCTTTTTCCATTATTTTAGTTGGAATTTTATCTTTATCAATCAACTCTAAAATTTCTGGATGTATATCTTCACAATTTATATTTGGAAACACAAATTGCTCTTTTATTTGAATTACAGAAGCCACAGATTCAATTGCTCCTGCAGCAGCTAAACAATGTCCAACTTGCGATTTTAATGAGTTAATTAAAGGAAAATTACTTCCTTTTCTGTTTAGTGCTTTTGTCCAATTTTCTATTTCTAAAGGATCTTTAATTGTTGCTGTTAAATGCCCATTTATTACATCAATTTCATCAGTAGAAATATTAGCGTCTAAAATAGCGTCTGTAATACATTTTTGAACAGCTTCTGCATTTGGCGCAGTTAAAGTTCCTCCATTTCTTTGTCCTCCAGAATTAATATTGCCACCTAAAACCTCTGCATAAATAGTTGTTTTTCTTTCTAATGCAGATTCTAAAGATTCTAAAACTAAAGCACCTGCTCCACTTCCTGGAACAAACCCTGAGGCTGTTTCACTCATAGGTCTTGAGCCTTTTTCTGGAGATTCATTATGCTTGTAACTCATCACCCTCATTGCATCAAAACCTCCCCAAGTATACAAGCTACTGTCACTTGAACTTCCTACCAACATTCGTTTTGCTTTTCCGTTTTTAATGCGTTCAAAGCCCATTAAAAGTGCTTCTGTTCCTGTTGTACAAGCAGAAGAATTTGTGGTAACTTGGTTTCCTAAGCCTAAAACTCCTCCTAAATAAGCAGATATACCACTTGCCATTGTTTGCACAACAGAAGTACTTCCTAAACGTCTTACTTTTTGATCGTCAATTTTATAAATGGCTTCTCTAAATTTTTCGATTCCTGATGTTCCTGTTCCAAAAATTAAACCAGAATCATAATCTAGTTTTGAGTTTTCATCCACAGAAAAACCTGCATCTTTCCAAGCATCAGTTCCAGCCATACACCCATATAATATACTTGTACTGTTAAACCCTCTTAACTGTAAAGGTGATAAATATTCTAGTTTTTTTTCTTCAGAAACATTTGGAATCCCACCAATGCAACAAGAAAATCCTTTGTCTTTTAAGTTTTGATGAAACGTGATTCCTGATTTACCAGATTTTATGGCTGCAGTAAATTGGTCTAAACCAACACCATTTGGTGCTACAACTCCTAAACCTGTAATTACTACTCTGTTTTTCACTTTTGATATATTTTTGACACGGATTTCACGGATTTTCACGAATCTGACTTTTTCTTAATTTCACTAAATAAATCATATTTATTTAACTCTTTAAATTTTCCCTTTGGGAAATGTCCTGCAAGGACAATGTGATTATCATTCCAGAAATTATTCCTCTACAAACCAATTCATTTTTAGAATTTAACATTTTAACCTTGCATTTTAGTTTGTTAAATCTAAAATACTCTTTTTCTGAAATAACTGTAACTTTTTCGTTTGGTAAAATTGGTAGAAAAAAATCAACTTGATTAGAAGTTAAGGCAATTTGTGGTTTTTTTTCTGATGAAACTTTATCTTTCAATAAAAAAACACCCAAACAAACTACACCAATTTGTGCCATTGTTTCTGTAAGAATTACGCCTGGAGTTACTGGGTTTTCTTTAAAATGACCTTCGTAAAAAAATTCATTTTCTTGATATTTGTAGTTTCCAGAAATTCCGTTTTCTGAAATTTCTGTCAGCTCATCAACAAACAAAAAAGGTTTTGTATAGGGTAAAAGTTGAATAATTTCGGACGAATTCATTCACTAATTTACGACAAATCTGCTGAATGTATTTTTAATTTTGATGATATAAATTCCTTTAGAAAGATTTTGGATATCAATTTTAGTAGATACGTTTTCTACTTTTTTGATTAATAATGATTTACCACGAATATCAAAAACTTCAATCTTTCCTAAATTTTCTTGTTGCGACTTTATATTTAGAAATCCGTTATTTGTTGGAATAGGATATATTGTAATCCCTAATTCTTTTAAGCTATCATTTTTAACACTTAAAGAAGGGCAATTTGCTTCACCAAAAATGGCAACTTCTTCATAACTGTTCCAACCACTTGCTTCCGAATTTCCATATCCTAAAATTCTTACATATCTTGTTTTTGTATTTGCAGGTAAAGGAAAATCTTCGAAACCAATTGTGTTTCCAGAACTTGTTAGAACTGATGTTATATCTGTAAATGTTGTTCCATCATCAGAAAGTGCAATCTTAAAATCTGACGTTCTTGAATCTCCTTTATGAAAGTAAATTTTCACACTTGTAACTGTTTGGTTATTATCAACTCCGTTTGTTAAATCCCAAGAGCCATTTTGGGTAATATTGCCTTCAGATTTTGAATTTCCTGTAGCATTTGTTTGTATATCAAATGCATTTGTACTTGTATTTAGCATAATATTATTTGCCAAAACGATGTTTTCTGGAGCTAAAGTTAAATCAGATTTTACTTTTGTTCCTACTCTAAAACCATAATCGCAATCTACAAAAGTGTTGTTTACAACTGTTAAGTTTTTTACCTGAAAATAGCCACTTAATTCAGAATTTGGTCTTCCATTAGAAATGTTAATTGCACCTGTAGTACTTGCTCTGCTCCCATTTGGTTTTAATGCATTTACGCCAGAAATGTAATTATTATATATTTTATGATCTTCACCAATTACACGAATTCCGCCAGAAAGTATTCTATTATTTGCTAAAAAATAGTTATTAAAAACTTCACAGCCATTTCCATGTCTTAAAGTTAACGTTCCTGAATAATCTCTAAAAGTGTTGTTGTAATACTTGTTTTTTCCACTTTTATTGGAGATAATTTCTACTTCTCCTTCCCAATCATAAAAGAAATTGTCATAGATTTCTGTAAAAGAATCTGACAAAGAAGTTGTGCTTACTCCAATTCTAATTGCATCTTGGTCGTTTAAATCATTAACGTTTCCAACCGCTTTTCTGGATGCAAAATAATTATGATGAATCTTATGATAGTCTGCCAAATTATCGCTTCTATTATCGTTTATAATGCTTCCAATTCCGTTTTTACCAATAAAAGAACTGTGACTAATTTCATTATAACTTCCATATAAAAGAATCCATTTAAAAACAGCTTCATTTTGTGTTGTTGTACCATTATAACTGTCTATTTTAATATTGGTAACTGTACAATTATTACACTCATTTCCATTTGATCTAAATGTAATTAAAGACTCAATTCTATCACTAGAAACTACTAAATTAGACGCGTTTCGAAAAACAAACCCTTCAAATAAAATATAACTTCCACCCATTTGAATGTTTGATTTTCCTTCGATAAAAACTTGACCAACTGTTTCTGCTTTTATTGAAATTGGACTTGATGAAGTTCCGTTTTTGTTGATATTTATCTGTAAATTACTATAAGTTCCGTTTGCTAAAATAATAGTTGAACCTGCAGATGCATTTGCAATTGCTGTGTTTAATTGGGTTTGATTATTGACAGTTTGAGCTTGTAAAAAACCAATAGAAAAAACTAAGAAAAATATGTTAAAAATATACTTCATAAAAACGAATCTTAAATTGGTTAACCAATTTTGATTTGTAAATATAATATGTTTTTAACTAAGAGAAGAGAATAAAAGTGTTAATAGAGAGGAATTTAATAAATTACCACTCCAACAAAATACGTTGTGCAGAAAAACCGGGCCCAAAACTTAACATAATTCCACGTTCTCCTTTTTGTGGATTTCTATCCATAAAACGTTCTAAAACATACAAAACAGTAGCACTAGACATATTGCCATACAAACGTAAAACCTCTTTTGTATCGTCTATATTTTTACCTAAAACACCAAATAATTCTTCTACAGTTTGTACAATTTTCTTTCCTCCAGGATGAAAAATTAAATGGTCAATATCATCAATAGTCAACTTATTTTTTTCTAAGAACGGATGAATAATTGCTGGAAAATGATCTGCTATTTTCTGCGGAACTTCCTTGTCTAAAATCATTTGTAAACCTGTATTTACCAATTTAAACCCCATCATAGAGGTGGCGTCATAAAAATGATACATGGCTTCATCTATAATTTTTGGACCTTTATCATCTTCATAAGAAGATAAAATTACTGCAGATGCTCCATCACCAAAAATAGCAGCAGAAACAATATTTGTCATCGAAAAATCTTCTAATTGAAACGTTGCTGTTGGTGCTTCCACAGCTACAACTGCAGCTCTTTTATTTGGGTTTGCTTTTAAGAAATTTTTCGCATATATAATACCAGAAACGCCTGCTGCACATCCCATTTCTGTAACTGGTAAACGCACAATATCTTGTTTCATTCCCAGTGAATTAATTAAATATGCATCTACAGAAGGAATCATAATTCCTGTACAACTTACTGTAATTATGTAATCTATATCTGTGGATTTTAAATTGGCTTTTTCTAAAGATTTTTTTAATGATTTTTCAGCCAATTGTACAACTTCTCTTGCATAAATATCATTTTTTTCTTCGAAAGAAGTGGCTGTAAAAACTTCTTCTGGATCCATAATTGAGTAGCGTTTATCTACAGCTGCTCCTTCAAAAAGTTTAATTACTTTTCTTTGAAATCGAGTTTCTTGATCCTG
>JBGCFX010000293.1:0-28729 GCA_045110395.1 Polaribacter sp. | reverse complement strand
GCAAAAACGCTAAATCAATCTACAGCAAATACACTATCTTTAAAAGAAAATATCTTAATTTTAACAGGGCATTATAAAGGTGTAGATCATAGAATTCGTGACTTATTTATCACAAAAGAAATTTCTATTGGCGATTATGTTTTAACAGGAGGCGAATTAGCAGCTGCTGTTTTAGTAGATGCAATTGTGCGTTTAATTCCTGGTGTTATTGGTGATGAGCAATCTGCACTCACAGATTCTTTTCAAGACAATTTATTATCACCTCCAGTCTATACAAGACCTGCAGATTTTGAAGGAAATAAAGTCCCAGATATCTTATTATCAGGTAATTTTCCTAAAATTGACGATTGGAGAAGCGAACAAGCCTATAAAAGAACTGAGGAAATTAGACCAGATTTATTAAATAACTAAACTTCAAAGTAACAAAGATCTCACAGATTTAAAAACCTGTCAAAGTTTTTATAAAAGATATTTTGAACACTTAAAAACAACCTAACATATTGTTTTTTCTAACAACAAACACAAAACGCTTCTATTATGCTGAATATCAACAAAAAAATAGTTGACATTTAATTTTATCAACTAAAAAAAAGTATTATTTTTGCAACCGCTAAATTAACCTCTGACGAAAAAATCGTGAATGTTGTTTTATAAAACCAATTAAATTAAAAGATATGGAATCTTTAATAAAATTTGTTCAAGACGAATTTGTAACAAAAAAAGAATTTGCAGAATTTGCAGCTGGTGATACAATTACTGTATACTACGAAATTAAGGAAGGAGAAAAAGTAAGAACTCAGTTTTTTAGAGGAGTTGTTATACAAAGAAGAGGAACTGGTCTTTCTGAAACATTTACTATCAGAAAAATGTCTGGTACTGTTGGTGTAGAAAGAATTTTTCCTGTAAACCTACCTTCTATCCAAAAAATTGAAGTTAATAAAAGAGGTAAAGTACGTAGAGCTCGTATTTTCTACTTTAGAGGTCTTACTGGTAAAAAAGCTAGAATTACTGAGAAAAGAAGAAAATAATTTCTTTTACATAAAAGTATTAAAAAAGCGTTGTGAATATTCACAACGCTTTTTTAATTAACAAATGTTCATAACCATAGTTAATAGTCTGTTGATTACTAATTGGTTAAAAACTTTTAAAATATAGAAATGACTTGTATCTTTACAGAAGAATTTACGAACTAATTATACTTATCAGTCTTCAAAAACTAATAACACTAAGTTAAAAGTAAATACATAAAGTAACGTTCTTTATATATTGTTTATCAAAATAATCTATTTTTTAAAAGATATATAACTGTAAAAAGTTTTCTTTTTAAATTTAATTTATTAGAGATAGCAATCTGAAACATTAATAAAAATTACAAAAAAGTAACATGCTTTTAGTAATTAAGGATGTTTCAACAACTGAAATAGTGAAACGTAATTTCTTTGTAAAAAAAGAAATATAAAAGGCAACTTTTATTTGATTTTTGTAGCAATACAAAACAGTTTTAAAAACTATTTCGAAGAAGCCATATCATTACAAGAAATTGTATGATGTGGCTTTTATTTTACTATAAATTCATATTCTTAAAAATAGCTCTCTTTTATTGCTAAAACCACAAAAAAACCACTTAATTAATACTTATTAATCAATTAAAATATCACTTAAAATTCATAAATTTGCTCCACTTTTTACGAAAAGGATTTCGTTAAGACTATATTATTTAAAAACACCTAAATATGAGCAAAATAGCTAAAATTATATATACAAAGACAGATGAAGCTCCAGCTTTGGCAACTAGATCATTTTTACCTATTGTAAAAGCTTTTACAAAATCTTCTAATATTGCAATTGAAGTAAAAGACATTTCTTTAGCTGCAAGAATTTTAGCAAATTTCTCAGATTTTTTAACAGAAGATCAAAAAGTAGAAGATGCTTTGGCTTTTTTAGGTGATTTAGCAAAAAAACCGGAAGCTAATATTATAAAATTACCAAATATCAGTGCTTCAGTTTCTCAATTAACGGAAGCTATCATAGAGTTACAAAACTTAGGGTATGCAATTCCAGATTTTCCTGAAAGTGCAAATACAGATAAAGAAAAAGAAATTTTAGCACGTTATAACAAGGTAAAAGGTTCTGCTGTAAATCCTGTTTTAAGAGAAGGAAACTCAGACAGAAGAGCACCTAAAGCTATTAAAAACTACGCACGTAAAAACCCTCACTCAATGGGTGTTTGGAGCTCAGATTCTAAAACACATGTTGCTACAATGAATGAAGGTGATTTTGCACATAATGAAAAATCTGTTACAGTTGCAAAACCAACAAACATATCTATTAAACACATTGCAATTAATGGCAAAGAAACAGTTTTAAAAGAAACAGTTTCTCTTTTAGAAGGAGAAATTATTGATGCAACTGTATTAAATAAAAAAGCATTAATTACCTTTTTACAAGAACAAGTTGCTGATGCTAAAGAACAAGATGTGTTACTTTCTTTGCATATGAAAGCAACTATGATGAAAGTTTCTGACCCAATTATTTTTGGGCATGCAGTAAAAGTATTTTACAAAGATTTATTTGAAAAACACCAAGATACTTTTAACAAAATTGGCGTAAATGCAAATGTTGGTTTTGGTAATGTATTGAGTAATTTAGACGAAGTATCATCAGAAAAAAAAGCAGAAATATTAGCAGATATAGAAGAAGTTTATCAAAATAGACCAGCTTTAGCAATGGTAAACTCTGATAAAGGAATTACAAATTTACACGTACCTTCAGATGTAATTATAGATGCTTCTATGCCAGCAATGATTAGAACTTCTGGTAGAATGTGGAATGCAAAAGGCGAGTTACAAGACACAAAAGCAGTGATTCCTGATAGTTCTTATGCAGGTATTTATGCAGCAACAATAGATTTCTGTAAAAAGAATGGCGCTTTTGACCCTACAACAATGGGAACTGTTCCTAATGTGGGTTTAATGGCTCAAAAAGCAGAAGAATATGGTTCTCATGACAAAACTTTCGAAATTGCTTCTAAAGGAAAAGTTGTGGTTACAGATAGTTCTGGAAACACTTTAATAGAACACAAAGTAGAAGAAGGAGATATTTGGAGAATGTGCCAAACCAAAGATTTACCAATTCAAGATTGGGTTAAATTAGCAGTTACAAGAGCAAGAGCTTCTGAAACACCTGCTGTTTTTTGGTTGGATAAAAACAGAGCACATGATGCAGAAATCATCAAAAAAATAAACTCATATTTACCAAATTATGATACTTCTGGTTTAGATCTCAGAATTTTATCACCAATAAAAGCTACCGAATTTACTTTAGAAAGAATTGTAAAAGGAGAAGATACTATTTCAGTTTCTGGTAATGTTTTACGTGATTACTTAACAGATTTATTCCCAATTTTAGAAGTAGGTACTTCAGCAAAAATGCTTTCTATTGTTCCATTAATGAATGGTGGTGGCTTATTTGAAACTGGTGCAGGTGGTTCTGCTCCAAAACACGTTCAGCAATTTTTAGAAGAAAACCATTTACGTTGGGATTCTTTAGGAGAATTTTTAGCTCTAGCAGTTTCTTTAGAGCATTTAGGAAACACAAATAACAACTCAAAAGCTTTAATTTTAGCAGAAACTTTAGATGATGCTACAGATAAGTTCTTAGATAATGATAAGTCGCCTTCAAGAAAAGTTGGTGAATTAGATAATAGAGGAAGCCATTTTTACTTAGCTATGTATTGGGCAGAAGGTTTGGCAAATCAAAATAAAGATGCAGAATTAAAAGAAGAATTCACTAAAATAGCTAATGATTTAAAAGAAAACGAAGATAAAATTGTTGCTAAGTTAAATGAAATTCAAGGTAATTCTGTAAATATTGGTGGTTATTATCAACCAAATGATACTTTAGCTGATAATGCAATGAGACCTAACAATACAATAAATAGCATTTTAGTTTAACAAATTCTTAATACATTTTCTTAAAACATTAACAATCAAGAGTGCTTTATAGCACTCTTTTTTAATTAGATTTGGTTTTTAAAAATCAAACCAAACCTAATGACAAAGAAAAAAATTGCTCTTATTTCTGTAGCATCATTAATCGTTATTTATCTAGCTTATAGCTATTTTTCTCCTTCTGCTGATGATAAAACATATTTAACCTCTAAGGTTAAAAAAGGAAATTTTATAAGTGAAGTTATCACTTCTGGTGAAGCACAATCTACAAGTTTAAAGAAAATAAATGGCCCAAGTAATCTTAGAAAATTTAGACTCAATAATATTAAAATCCAAGATTTAGTTGCAGAAGGAACCATTGTTAAAGAAGGAGATTACGTAGGTAGATTAGACCCAAGTGGAGTAAACGAACAAATACTTGATGCACGTTTAAACCTTGAAGCTGCACAATCTAAATACACCCAACAACAATTAGATACCACATTATCTTTAAAGCAAGAAAGAAATGCTATTAAAGATTTACGCTTTAGTATTGAAGAAACCAGACTTGAGTTAAAACAATCTATTTATGAGCCACCAGCAACCATAAAAAAATTAGAAATTAATTTAGAAAAAGCTGAAAGAGGTTTAAAAGAAAAATTAGAAAATTATACCATAAAAAAGAGACAAGCCAATGCAAAAATGGTAGAAGTTGGTACACAGGTTTCTAAAATTAACAAAAAACTAACAGATCTTTTAGATTTATTAAAGTCATTTACCATTTTTTCTGATGGAAATGGAATGATTACATACGATAAAAATTGGGATGGATCTAAGAAAAAAGTAGGTTCAGATATTAGCCCTTGGAATCCTACAATTGCTAGTTTACCAGATTTAACCAAAATGGAATCTAAAACCTACGCAAATGAAGTAGATATTAGAAAAATAAAAAAAGGATTGCCTGTAAAAATAGGTTTTGACGCTTTTCCTGATATAGAAATGCAAGGTACTGTTACAAGTGTTGCCAATGTTGGCGAGAAAAAAAGAGGTTCTGATATTAAAGTTTTTCAGGTTTTAATTAAATTAAGTGGTTCTAATGATAATATTAGACCAGGTATGACAACATCTAACAAAATACTAACATTTGAAAGAAAGGACGTTTTAAGCATTCCTTTAGAAGCAATTTTTTCTAAAGATTCTATAACCTATGTTTATAAAAAATCTGGTTTTTCTATTGATAAAATACAAGTAGAAATAGGAGATTCTAACAATGATGCAGCTATAGTTACCAAAGGTTTAAATGAAGATGATGTTATCTATTTAAACAAACCAGAAGGTTATGAAAAAACACTTATTGCAAAATTAAATTAAGTTTTTTATGATAGACAAAATCTATATTGAAAAACTAAAATCTAATTTTTCTGAAGCTGTTCGTGTAATTTTAGCCAATAAAATAAGAACACTTTTAACTTCTTTAGGTATTATTTTTGGGGTAGCAGCAGTTATTACAATGTTAGCTATTGGTAATGGTGCAGAAAAAGAAATTTTAGCACAATTAGAATTGGTTGGTGTTAATAATATTGTAATTACACCTATTCCTGATGAAAAAGAAAATGATAACGAAGAAGAAGATGATAGTGGAGGAATTACTGTAAAACGTTTTTCTAAAGGATTAGATATGTTAGATGTATATAGCATCAAAAAAAACATACCTTCTGTAAAAACAGCAAGCCCAGAAATTATTTTAGAAACCTATGTAATTAAAAAAGGGAGACAAAGTTCTGTAAAATTAATTGGGGTTAATTCAGATTATTTTGTAACAGCTAATATTTCTATAGAAAGTGGTAAAAACTTTTCTGAAGCACAATCAGAAAACTCACTTCCTGTATGTATTATTGGTAAAAAAATAGAAAAAAAACTATTTCCTGGAGAAAGTGCTATTGGCAAACAAATAAAAGTAAAAGACGTTTGGCTTCAGGTTGTTGGTATTATAGAGGAGAAATTTATATCTGAAAATGCGCAAGAAAACTTAGGTATAAGAGATATGAATTTGGATGTTTACATTCCTGTAAAAACTTTTTTAGTACGTTATAAAGATCGTAAAATTATTAGTGACAAACCTTTAGATACTGGTGGTGGAATGGTATTTATAAGTGGTAATCAACAAGGCCCTAAGAAAAGAATTCCTAGAGGTAATTATCATCAAATTGATAAATTAGTTGTGCAGGTAAACAATTCTTCAGAATTAAATGCCACTGCAGATGTGTTAAGCAGAATGCTTAAAAGAAGACATAATGATATGTTAGATTTCGAAATTTCTATTCCTATACAACTCTTAAAACAACAACAAAAAACCAAACAAATATTTAATATCGTATTAAGTATTATTGCAGGAATTTCTTTGTTAATTGGTGGTATTGGTATTATGAATATTATGCTAGCTTCTGTTTTAGAACGTACCAAAGAAATCGGAATTATTAGAGCAATTGGTGCGACTCAAGAAGATGTAATTCTTCAATTTTTAACAGAATCTGTTTTGGTAAGTATTGGTGGTGGAATTATAGGAATTTTCTTAGGAGTTTTTGCCTCCTATATTTTACAAGTAACCACTGGCATAGAAACTATTTTATCATTAAGTTCTATTTTACTTTCGTTTTTTGTAGCCACTTTAGTGGGTTTAATTTTCGGAATAGCACCTGCAAGATCTGCAGCAAGTAAAAGCCCTATTGAAGCCATAAGACACGAATAAACTATGAAAAAAGTACTCATAATATTTTTCTTTTTACTATCAATTTCTATTTTTAGTCAAAGACAAATTACCTTAGACCAAGCAATTAGTATTGCTCAAAAAAATTCACCAGATTACAAAGCACTTTTAAATCAAAATCAGGCCAGTTATTGGCGTTTCAGAAATTATCAAGCTAGTTTTTTACCACAATTACGTTTAGACGCTACTTTGCCTCAATATAGAAACTCTGTAAATAGAATACTTTTAGATGATGGTTCTGATGATTTTAGAAGATCTAACCAAGTAAGGTTTGAAGGGAATTTATCTTTAAACCAAAACATCGCACTTACAGGTGGTACTTTTTCTATTAGTTCTCAATTAGAAAGAGTAGATCGTTTTGAACCAACTACGTCTACTGGGTTTTCTGTGATTCCTTTTTCTTTAAATTATAGGCAGAATTCTCTTTTTTACAATCAATTTAAATGGGATAAAAAAATTGAACCTTTATTATACGAAGAAGCTAAAAGAGAATTTATAGAAAATATGGAGCAAATCTCTTTAAATACAGCTAGAAGATATTTTGCTTTGTTAAAAGCGCAAGTACAATCGAGAATTGCAAAATCGAATTTATCTAATCAGGATACACTTTATCAAATATCTAAAGGAAGATTTAAAATGGGTAAAATAGCAGAAAATGATTTGCTACAAATAGAACTTTCTGTACTAAATTCAAAAAATGAAGTAACTACCAATCAGATTAATTTTAAAAGAAGTTCCCAAAATTTATCAAGATATTTATCCTTAGATTCAGAAAATATTTTATTAAACATTCCTAAAGAATTGACTTTATTTTCTGTAAGTGTAAAAAAAGCTTTAGAAGAAGCAAAATCAAACAGAAAAGCAGTTATTGAATTTAGAAGAAAACGTTTGCAAGCAGAGCAAGATGTTGCAGAAGTTAGAGGTAACAATAGATTGCAATTAAGATTGAATGCAAATTTTGGAATATCACAACAAGGTGCCGTTTTTAATGATTTATTCCAAAATTACAATGAGCAACAAAACGTAACTTTATCTATAGGAATACCTATTTTAGATTGGGGTGTTTCTAAGTCTAGAAGAAAGTTAGTAGAAGCCAATAAAGACTTAATAAATACAAATATAGAGCAAGATGAACAAGAGTTTGAGCAAGAAATATATTTACACGTTTTAAATTGGCAAAACCAACGTAATTTTTTAGAAACCGCTAAAAAAGCACAAGAAATTTCTATAAAAAGATACGAAATTACTAAAAAGAGATTTGTTTTGGGCAAGATTACCATAACAGATTTAAACATTGCTTTGCAAGAAAAAGATAGATCTGTACTACAATACTTAAATTCCTTAGAAAAATTTTGGGTAGATTATTATACTTTAAGAAGACTTACTTTATTTGATTTTAAAACAAATAAAAAAATTACTACTAAAGATATTATATACGATTAGATTTTTTAACAATTTTTGAACCCCCAAAATAGAACTTTCTTAAGATATATTAAGTATTTTATTTAATCTATTCAGTATTTTTGCTTCATAAAAAATTACCAATGAATAAAATTAAAAAATTATTATTCTTTTTTACGCTTCTAATATCTTTAAGCGTTTTAGGACAAAAAAAAGTCACTATAAGCGGAACTATTTATGATAATTCTAACAACGAAACTTTAATTGGTGTCTCCATTTTTTTTCCAGAATTAAATTCTGGCACAACCACAAATGAATATGGTTTTTATTCTTTAACTCTACCCAAAGGAACCTATAAAATTCAAGTTAGTTATTTAGGGTTTACAACAGTTTTAGAAACAATAGAATTAGATAAAAAACTTACCAAAAACTTTAAATTAAAAGAAGAAGCAGAAAGTTTAGATGAAATTATCATAGAAAGTAATATAGAAAATTTGAATGTGAGATCTGCTCAAATGAGCGTAAATAGACTTACATCTGCAACCATAAAACAGATTCCAGTAGTTTTAGGTGAAGCAGATATTATTAAGTCTATCATATTATTACCAGGAGTAACAAGTGCAGGTGAAGGAGCTTCTGGCTTTAATGTTAGAGGTGGTGCAGCAGATCAAAATTTAATTTTATTAGATGAAGCCATTGTGTTTAATTCATCTCACGTATTTGGTTTTTTCTCTGTTTTTAATCCAGATGTTATTAAAGACGTTAAATTATTTAAAGGAGGAATTCCTGCAAAATATGGTGGACGATTATCTTCTGTTTTAGATATATATCAGAAAGAAGGAAATAGCAAAGAATTTAAAGTTACAGGTGGTATTGGTCTAGTTTCCTCTAGATTATTAATTGAAGGCCCTATAAAAAAAGAAAAAATATCTTTTTTAGTGGGTGGTAGATCTTCTTATGCTCATTTATTTTTACCCCTTTTTGATAATGACAACACAGCTTATTTTTACGATTTAAACACAAAAATTAACTATAGAGTAAATGATAAAAATAGTATTTTCTTTTCAGGATATTTTGGTAAAGACGTCTTTGGAATTAGCGACAGTTTTGTAAACACGTATGGAAATCAAGTTGCTAATTTACGTTGGAACCATCTTTTTTCTGATAAATTATTCTCTAACTTATCTTTAATTTACTCTGATTATTTCTATGGCTTAACTTTAGATTTTGTTGGTTTTGAGTGGGATTCTGGCATTACAAACTATAATTTAAAATACGATTTTAATCATTATGTAAGTAATAAGGTAAAATTAAGTTATGGTATTAACAACATTTACACCAAATTTAATCCAGGAGATATTAGACCAAATAGAGCAGATTCTGGTATTCAACCAGAAAAATTAATAGATAAATATGCCAACGAATTTGCGGCTTATATAGATGCAGAACATAAAATTAGTGATAAATTAAGATTGCAATATGGAGTGCGTTTTAGCAATTTCACAAGATTAGGTCAAGATGAATTAAACACCTATCAAAACAATCAAGCTGTTATCTACAATAACGAGTTCAAAAAATATGAATCTGCAGTAGCTACAGGTACAGAAAACTTTAAAAGGAGCGATGTTTTAGCCAGTTTTAACAATTTTGAACCTAGATTTTCTATGTCTTATATTTTAGATGATAATACATCTATTAAAGCAAGTTATAATAGAATGGCTCAGTATTTACATCTACTTTCTAATACAGCCTCTCCTACTCCATTAGATATTTGGACGCCAAGTGGTAAATTTATAAAACCACAACTTTTAGATCAGTTTGCAGTTGGGTATTTTAAATCGATAAAAGATGGAGATTACTCTCTAGAAACCGAAGTTTTTTACAAAGACATTCAAAATAGAATCGATTATATAAATGGTGCCAATTTAGTTGCCAATAACGAGATTGAAACTGTAATCTTAAATGGGCAAGCTAGAGCTTATGGTTTAGAGGTTTTATTCAAAAAAAATAGAGGTAAATTCCAAGGTTTTTTAGCTTATACTTTATCTAGATCTGAACAACAAACTTTAGGAAGAACAGCAAATGAACCAGGTATAAACCAAGGTGAATGGTACAAGACTCCTTTTGATAAAACACACGATTTATCTATTAATGCAAGCTATGAATTGTCAAAAAAATGGAAATTTAACGCAAATTTCTTATTCCAAACTGGGCAACCTACAAATTATCCTGTTGGACAATATGAAGTACAAGGTATAAACGTACCAATTTTTGATGATAACAGAAGAAATGCAGACAGGCTTCCTGCATATCACAGATTAGACATTTCTGCAACACTAACTCCTACAAAAAATAAAAATAGAAAATGGCAAGGAGAATGGGTTTTTGGTATTTACAATTTATATGGACGACAAAATGCGGCTTCCATCAATTTTAGTAGAAATGTAGAAATGATGAGAAATGAAGCTGTACAAACCTCTATTTTTGGCTTAGTTCCTTCTGTAACATATAATTTTAAATTTTAACAAAGCACTTTATTGCTTTGCAAAAGATAAAGAAATGAAAAAAATATTTTTTATAATTCCAGTATTAATCTTCCTTTTTACAAGTTGCGAAAAAGTGGTAGAAATAGATGTGCCATCAATAGCACCCAAACTAATAATTGATGCTTCTTTTGAAGTTTATTTCACTCAAAACACAGTAACTGCAAGTACAGTAGTAAAACTAACTCAATCTGCAGATTATTTTGATGAAACTATACCACCTGTAACAAATGCGACAGTTACTATAACAGATTTATCAGATAATTCTATGATAAATTTTACTGATATTTTAGGAAATGGTAATTATACTCCTAATAATTCTTTTGTACCTAAAGAAAATACTGAATACGAATTAACTGTTGTACACAATAACCAAACTTATAAAGGGAAAGCTAGCAGAGTAAAATCGACACCAATTATAGATGTAAATCAAGGAGATAAAGGATTGTTTCCTGGCACTGTAGCAGAAATAAAGGTGAAAATTCAAGATCAAATAAATGTAAATAATTACTACTTTTTTGACTTTTCTGCAAATAATTATTCTGTGTTAGAAGATCGTTTTTTTGATGGTCAGGAATATGAAGTCCCAAATTTTTATCAAGAAGATGAAATAGAATTCCCAACAACAGTTACTATAAAAATGTTAGGAATTTCTAAAGCATACTTTACATATATGCGAATACTTATAAGCCAAAGTGGTCAAAATGGTGGTGGTCCTTTTGAAACTGTTCCTACATCTCTCTTAGGAAATATGATAAACACTACTAATGATGCCAATTTTCCTCTAGGATTTTTCCACATTGGTGAAGCAAGTACTTATGATATAAAATTGGTTGATAAAAATTAAATTAATTCTCTAAATTTAATTTTGCGTTAGGGATTGTAGCATTTGTTTAAGCTCTTTTTTCTTTTTTGAAAAAAAGCGAGTGCGAAAAGCCTGTTAAAACGCCCAAAAAATAACACAAAATATAAATTATAATTCTGTATTTTTGATTGATGACTTTTACAAAAACTACAGAACAAGATTCTAAGTACAATCATTTAGAAAAAATGAAAGTATCAGATTTGTTAATGAATATTAATAATGAAGATAAAACAGTTCCTTTAGCTGTAGAAAAATCTTTACCTCAAATTAAAAACTTAACAGAACAAGTTGTTCATCAGTTAAAAAATAATGGAAGGCTTTTTTACATTGGTGCAGGAACTTCTGGTAGATTAGGCATTTTAGATGCTTCTGAATGCCCACCAACTTTTGGTGTGCCTCACGAATTAGTTTTAGGTTTAATTGCTGGTGGAGATATTGCCATTAGAAAAGCCGTCGAATTTGCAGAAGACTCTAAAAACCAAGGTTGGCTAGATCTACAAGAACATAAAATTTCTGATAAAGATATTGTTATTGGCATTGCAGCTTCTGGCACAACACCTTATGTAATTGCAGCACTAGAAAAATGTAATGAAAATAATATTATAACTGGTTGCATTACTTGTAATAAAAACAGTCCATTAGCAAAAGCCTCTCAATTTCCTGTAGAAGTAATTGTAGGTCCAGAATTTGTTACAGGAAGCTCTAGAATGAAGGCAGGAACTGCACAAAAACTGGTGTTAAATATGATTTCCACTGCTACTATGATTCAATTAGGTAAAGTAAAAGGAAATAAAATGGTAGATATGCAACTCTCTAACAACAAATTAGTAGAAAGAGGACAAAAAATGTTAGCTAAAGAACTAAATATCGACCCAAAAACAGCAGCTGAGTTATTAGAAAAATTTGGTAATGTTAGAAATGCTATAAAAAACTACACAAAATGAGTACAAATCTAAACTTATTAGGAAAAGGTTTAAAATATTTAGGCTTTTTAATTCTTTTATTTATTGCTTCTCCTATTACACTAACCATGGGCTTTAAAGCATTAAAAAAGTTTGATAATACTTCTAATGAATATTTGTCTTATATCATTTTAACAGTTGCAGTTTTATTAATGATTTTCACAATTTTTTTCGCTTTTAAAACTTTTAAAATTATATTAAAAGCACTTTTTAATAATTAATGTGAATGCAAAATTCTGACGGAGTTATCATCATCCTTTCTTATCCTGACACCATTGTAAGACCTGCATATTGGGAGCGTTCAAGTAAAATTTGGCCTTTAATTGGTATTGGTGGCAAACACGCTGTACAAGCTGGTCATGCAGTTTTATTATTGATAAAAAAAGGAACCTCAGAAATTAATTATTTCGATTTTGGCAGATATATTACTACTTATGGAAATGGACGTGTTCGTTCTAAAGAAACAGATCCTGAACTTAAAATTCCTTTAAAAGTCGAATTTGAAAATCAAGAAATCACGAACTTAGAAGAAATTCTATTGTGGTTAGACAAACATCCAGAAAAAACACATGGAGAAGGTAGAATGATTGCTACTTTAAATGAAGAAATTAATTATGATTTAGCAAAGGATTTTATTGATGCACTTATCAATAAAAAAGAAATTCCCTATGGTGCTTTTATCAAAAACGGAACAAATTGTGCACGTTTTGTAACAGATACAATTATTGCATCAACAACTAATAAAAAAATAAAATCGCATTTAAAGAACTCTAATTTATTTACACCAAGTCCTATTGGCAATGTAATAAAAGGAACTACAACCAATAAAATTTACCAAGTAGAAAACCAAAAAATAGGTTTTTATAAAAACAGATCTATTCTTAAAGAGTATAAAGAATCATTTTTAAATAAATTTGATAATGAGCCTAATTTAATAGGAACTGAACTACCAAACAAAGCAATTTTTGATTTAGAAAATGGCACTTGGCTTGGTGGAATTGGAAGTGGAGCTTGGTTTAAAATTGAAGCACAAATTGATACTAAAACCTACAAAATTGCAAGATATACTTCTTTAGGTGAAAAAGATTTTGAAGGCAAATTTCTCATCAATAATAATTCTTTTAAAATTGATGAGAAATATGAATTTGTATATCCTACGAATTGTAAGGAAATGTATTTAATTCAGAATAATCAAGAGTATCTTTTTAAGCTCACTTAAATTATATTAAGATTTTATTTTGTTAAAAATCAAATCTTTTACGCCATCTGTATTCATTTTAAACCCATATACAATATTATCTTTTCTAATAAATTGAACTCCTGAATACATATAAGTATTACTTCTAAAAGCATCTTTTATAATAGGATAAAATGTTATTGAATCTGTCTTAAAACTTGAGACAATCAAAGCATTTTCTTTAATAGAAAAATTCAAAATTATATCATATTCTTTATTAAAATAACGACCTGTATAATCAGATAAATTCAATTTAGATTTATCTACTAAATCAATTTTCTCGTAAATACTTGCATCACTATTTAAAGAAGAAAATTCAAAAGTATTATCGTCTTTAAATGTCACAATAACTTCAGTATCTCCTGCTACATAAAATTGAAATTTATTATTACTCAATGCCAATAGTGGCGTTTCTAAATTATTACTTAAACGCTTATAACGTAACGTATCATTTTTAAAATAAATTTTTCTTACCAAACTGTTCTTTTTATTCCAATAAACACCTTCAAATTTCTTTAATTGGTTTGTTGATAAAGACTTGAAATCGATTTTTGAATAATCAATTTCTGCTGGTTCAGTAAATTCTTTTTCTAAAATTAAGTTCCCTAAATTTCCTGCTGGCATTCCATTATATCTGTTATTATTTCCTAAAACAAAAGTGACTAAATTATGAGATTGATATCTAAAAAAATTAGCTCCATAACCACCAATTAAACCATATTGCCATGACATTTTTAATAAGCCTCTTTCTGGATGATCAAAATACCTTCCTAACGTAACTTTTCCCCAAGTAGAATTATACTCTTTACCAGAATCTAGTTTTACATAATTATCTAATTTTTTCACTAAATCTGATAATTGATTATCAGCATCATAATGTTGAAACCATTTTGCAAAATCTTCAGCAGTTGTGTACAAATTATTTACTCCTAATGTTAAGTCATTTACAGGGTTATACGTTATTTTTTCTCTAATTGAATACGATTTAGCCAAATTTGTTAGCATACTTCTAGAAATATCAAAAGAAGTATTTTTCATATCTAAAGGTTCAAACAGTTGTTTTTTTGTAAACTCTTCAAAAGAAATTTTTGAAACTGATTTTACAATTTCTACCATCAAAATAACTTCTGTAGCTGAATAATGATAAGAAAATTGAGTGCCAGGTTTAAAATTTAGTTTTTGTTGTGCACTAATAATTTTTACAGCATCTTCTTGTGTAAATAAATCATTTTCTCTTATGCTTAAAAGCTCTTTAATTGGTTCTAAATTATGTAATCCACTTGTGTGATTTACCAAATGTTTTACCTTTAAAGTATACTTATATTCTGGTAAATTTGGCAGGTATTTTCTAACATCATCTTCTAAAGATAATTTACCTTCTTGCTCTAAAAGTAAAATTGCTAAAACTGTAAATTGCTTTGCAATATCACCAACTTGAAATTTTGTTTGAAGAGAAATTAAGTTTTTAGTTTCTATATCTTCTACTCCAAAACTTTTTAAATATAATAACTTTCCATTTTGTAAAACACCAGCAGCTAAACCAGGTTTATCTTTACTTTTATAGGTTGATAAAATACTATCAAACTTTTGTGCTAATAATTGATTTTGAGAAAAGCTACTTAATGAAATTGACAAAATTAATAATGTTGTAAGTTTTCTCATTCAGGATAATTTTTAAAAGTGAATGATTTATGGATGATTTTCCAATTGCCTTTTATTTTAAGCAACATCAAATAATCTGTATAAATTCTTTTTCTTGAAGGCATTAGAATCTCGATTTTTGCAATTGCAGCATTTCCTTCAAAATCTATAGAAAGTACTTTACCAATTCTGTTGCTTTTTCTTCCTTTTTTAACTCCTGCAACATATTGCTTTCCAGACCAAGTTTTTAAAGTATCGTTTGCAACAAAATAGAGGTTAAAATTTTCATCAAAAGCGCTTTTTAATCTTTCTGGTTCTCCATTTGCTGTACCTTCTATATAATCATAAAGCACTTTATTGATGGCACTAATTTCTGATTGTGCATTTACTGAAACACTTACTAATAGGATTAGTAAAATTGATAATTTTCTCATTTTTATTTATTTAATTGTTTAATAATTTCTTTGGCAACAGAAGCTGATGCTGTTGGATCTTGACCTGTAATTAATCGTCCATCAATTGTATAATAGTTATCCCAACCTTTATCAGAATACCTAAAATTACCTCCTCTTTGTTTGATAATTTCTTCAATAGAAAAAGGAAAACTCTCATAATATTTTCCGTTTTTATTCTCGAATTTATCAGGAAAACCATTTACCATTTTGTCTTTGTAAATATATTCTCCCTTTGTATTTTTAATATTTACAATACCTGCAGTTCCATGACAAACTGCAGAAAGAATTCCATTATTCTCATAAATATCTAATGCTATTTTTTGAATTTCTTTGTTTTCAGGAACACCAAACATTGCTGCTCCACCACCAACATAATAAATGGCTTTGTAATTTTTTGATGAAATTTCATTTGCAGATTTTGTGTTTTTTAATTTATTCATCAATTTAGAATCATAAATATATTTCTTATGAATACTATCTGAAGTACTTAAATAACCTATTGGAATTTCACCTCCTTTTGGGCTTACAAAATCAACCTCATAATTATTTTTTACAAGAATATCATAAGCAAAAACAATTTCTCCAAAATGATTGGCAGCATTTATAGTAGAATTTCCATAAGTATGTTGGTTAGAAACTACAAATAAAATTTTGTCTTTGTTAGTTTCTGATGTTTCTTTTTGAGTTGATGTACAACTCATCAATAAAAAAAGGGAAAGTGAAAAAAGGTAAAATCGCATAACTGAAAATATTTTCAGCAAATATGATTTTTATTGATAGAAGTAAGATTTTATGTTATAAAACCGAAGTTCGGATTTATAAATTGGCACTTTTAAACTGTGCAGGAGTTTTACCAACTAACTTCTTAAAAGTAGTGTAAAATGTTGATTTTGAATTAAAACCACATTCATAACCAATTTCTTCTAAAGTGATGTTAGAGATTGTTGTAATTTTTTGTTTTGCACAATCAATTCTATACTCATTAACAAAAGTAGAGAAATTCTTTTTTAAATTATCATTCAATAACTGCGAAAACTGATGCGTAGTGAGCCCTAATTTTTCAGCAATTTCAGACGATTTTAAATTTGCATTTTGATATAATTTATCATCAATCATTAAAAAATTTAATCTTTCAATTAAAGTTGATGCTTTGTTTTCATCAATCTTTTTATCAGCATATTTTAGGTTTGTATTAAATAGTATTGAACGTTTTTTCTTATTAAAAAATAGAAATAATAAAACCAAATAAAACAGAAAAGAAAAAGTTAATGTACCTACAATATAACTTGTGAATCTAGAATATGTATAGGCAAACCATACTATAAAATTCCCGAAAAAGATGCTTAATACCCAAATTTCTAAACTTGTAACTTTTGTTCTATTTAAAAATATTTTTCTTAAAGTTGGCATTAATTGATAACCTGCCAATAAATTATAACCCAACCAAGAATAATAAATTGTTTTTATAAAATAAGGTCGCCAAAGATCTACATTGGTTTTAAATGGGTACAAAAACCCGAGAACTAAAGAGATTATCACCAAAATTACAAAATGATATTTCCATTCTGTTTTAATGCTACTTTCTGGTTTTAGAGTAGACTTTATATAAAAATATAAAAAAGGACCTATAAAAAAACAGGCAGTTAAACCAAACTGTAAGTAATGATAAGATAAATAAGGATTAAAGAAAAAGAAAACAGATTTACCTGTTCTAATACTTATCATCAACAAAAAAGCACCTAAAAAATGATTTGAAATGTGTTTTTGCTTTGCAAAAAAAAAGAAATAGAAACTTAATACAAGTCCGTTAAAAGCACCTAAAGCAATAAAAAAGAATAAAAGTTCTCTACTAATTTCCACAAAAAAGGTTTTGACAAATATAAAAGTATTTATCATAAGAAAATCTTAATTTTTATTTTGGTGTAGCTGGGTTGTAACCAAAATCTTTAGTTTTTTCTATAGATAAAAGTAGAATCAATTTAAGAGTTCATATTCATTTTTTTAAAACAATTAGAATTAAACTATAAACTGCTAAAAATCAAATTTATACAAAACTATTCACACACCTTATGTAATTATTTTAAGACTAATTTATTTTTTTGGCACGTTCTTTGAAAATATAATAATCAAATGCGAAAGCCGAAAAGCAAATAGAGTAGGCAAAACCCTTAAAACCATATATTATGAAAAGAGGTTTACTTTTATTATTAGGAATATTTGTGATGGTTTCAACTGTTGAAGCTAAAAATAGCAATGAATTATCAAACAGAATTGGGTTTTATGACTCGTATAACAATGCTGTAAATTTTATAGAACGTGGAGTAGAATTCTTCATTTTTACGAATGGCGAATTCGATTTTGACACAAATTATAACAATACTTATTTAGATTATAATGGAAGACGTGTAAGAAGGTCTTCAGGTATACGAATTGACAGAGACTTTAGAGGAAGAGTTAGCAGAATTGGAAGTGCTTTTGTAAATTATGATAGATTTGGTAATGTAACCAGAATTGGTAACGTATTTATGAGATATTACAGAGGTAGATTAACCAATGTAGGAAATTTAAGTGTTAGGTATAACAGGTTTGGAGACCCACTTTTTTATGGAAATGTTAGAAATAATTTCTTTTACAATAACGGAATTAGAATCAACTTAAATATTGGAGATGTTTGTAACTATAATGATACTTATTTCTTTGGAAACGATTTTAGAAGAAACTATTCTCAAATAAGAGAAGATAGAAACTACTTTTATTACAGAGCGAATAAAAATGCGAAGATTGGTAAAAGAAGTCAAATTTTAAGAAGAAGAAAACCAGCTACTACAAATTCAAAAAGAACAGTAACTAGAAATAGACAAAACAGTAATAGTTACAGAAGACCAACTACTGTTAACTCTGATAGAAAAGTAACAACAGAAAGAAGAAATACAAATACTACTAAAAGAAAACCTGTAGATACTAATTCTAGAAGAAAAGTAACAACTGAGAGAAGAAATATTAATAATTCTATTCTTAGAAAACCAGCTACAACTGGAAACAAAGACAAAGTTTCTAACACAAAAAAAGTAGAAAAGAGAAGAAGTAGCAATAGAAAAAGAAGAAGCTAGATTCATGTTATTTAGTATTGTAAATTATCCTATTTTTCTTTTGATGATAGCCAAATAATTTAGTTTGTTTCCAAACTCTAAAAACACTAAATTCGTTATCCTATGATTTAGTGAATTAAAATTGGCTATTTCATTAAAGTTGTAACCAATTAAAACAAAGATGACATAAAGATGTCATATAGATGACGACACCAATGCCAATGCTTTTATTTAGCTTTGCTTTCAACAATTAAACATCACTCAATTGAAGAATAAACATTTAGCAAAAAGAGTAAAAGAATTAAGAAAGCGAAACGTTATGTCACAAGATATATTGGCGGAAAATTCTGGTTTAAGTTTACGGACAGTTCAAAGAATTGAAAATGGAGAAACCCAACCTACTGGAGATTCCATTAAAAAATTATCTAGTGCCTTAAATGTTACACCTAACGAATTAATAGATTGGCAAATTATTGAAGATAGTAAAGCTTTATTACTATTGAATTTATCCCAACTAGGTTTTATAGCATTTCCATTGCTTGGTATACTAATTCCACTAATTATTTGGACTTCTAAAAAAGATAAGATAAAAGACATAGATTATGTCGGAAAATCCATTTTAAATTTTCAAATATCTTGGACCTTAGTTTTATTTTTATTAGTTATTGGTCTTTTTATCACCTCAAATCTAGAACTAACAAACATTTCTTTTGCTGAAATACTAATAACTATCAGCGCATTGTATTTTCTAAATTTTCTAGTTGTAATATCTAATACTTTCAGATATCATAATGGGAAATCTATAAAGTATCCATCCGTGTTTCAGTTTTTAAGTTAATCTCAACCGAATTACTCTTCTTTAAAAAAGTAACTATGAATAAATTTAATTATAAAGCGACATTCGAACTTGTCTTACGCCAGTGTGTTTTTATTATCATAAATATTTATGGACTATCTAAATTATTAGGTGGACAATTTTATATGAAAGGAAAATTACCTTCTGAAATTGCGAATACAACTTTAGGTGAGGCAAGTGGATTTTCATTAGCTTGGACATTTATGGGACATTCATATGCTTATATTTTGTTCGTTGGTGTTTTTCAACTTTTAGGGGCTTGGTTTCTATTATGGAATAAAACAAAATTGATAGGGGTATTGATATTATTACCTATAATGGTAAACATAATTGTATTCGATATTATTTTTCTTGATGTATATCCAGCTTTAGCAAATGCCATAATAGTTCTTTTAATGTTATTATTAATTCTATTTTTCAATAGAGAAATAGTAAAAGATATTGTCATTAAGCTTACTAGCTTTCAATCAAAAACTAGTATTCCTATTAAAAAAAGATTAATCACTTTTGGAATTACTATTCTATTTATTGTATTAATTTTCAGTTTTGATTCATTCATTGAATACTGGCTTGGAGCAAGTGCTGAAAAGATAATAGAATAATAACTGGTTACAACAACGTGTATAATTAATTGCTTTGGTCGTTGCTTATTTGGAAAATTCCTTCGAAATTTTCTCGCGTTCGTTTTTATTTAATAGCTTAAAACTTGTAACAAAGCTTATACAAGCACGAAAATAAAAACTCTCTAATACTCAAAAACCCAAACTCACTTTTGTAGTGAGTTTTTTATTATAATCAAAAAAATATAAAACCCTAATTACAAGTTAACTAAACTCTTTAGAGAAAAAAAAACTTTTTAAAAATAAATAAAACTTTTCTAAATAAACGAGGTCTAAAAGACATAACCACAACTAAACACCTTTAAAAATGATCTTTAGATATACTAAAATTTCCTTATTATTAATTTTTTTAACACAATTTTCATACACACAAGTAAAAAAACAATATGGTCCTGATGGCTTTATAAAAATAGAAGAAGGTTCTGGAGGCTTTTTTGCAGACCTTGATTCAGGAGATCGTTTTAGTAGAGATCATGATAAAGTAGGAGATATAAATGGAGATGGTATAATAGATTTGGTTATAGGTGCAAGATCTGATGATGATGGTGCAACTGATGCTGGTGCTGTTTATATTGTATTTATGAATAATGATGGTACTGTAAAGTCTAATCAAAAAATATCGATGCTAGAAGGTGGTTTTAATGAAACTTTATTAGAAAAAAATTATTTCGGTTATGGTGTTGCTGGTATTGGTGATTATAATAATGATAACATACCAGATATTGCTGTTTCTGCACCTAACTCTACAAACGTTGCTTTGTATATTATTCATTTAAATAGTAATGGAACTGTAAAAAGTTTTACAAAAAACATCAATATTATTGCACAAGGCTTATCTGCTATAGGCGATTTAAATAACGATGGTAAAATTGATTTGGTTGCTTGCGACCCAAATTCTGATGCTGGTGGAAGAAATAGAGGTTCTATTGATATTTTATTTTTAGACAATACCTCTAAAGTAATAACAAACCAAACTGTTACAATAAATTCTATTGCTGGTGGATTTGGATCAGGTTTAGAAAATGATGATAACTTTGGAGGAAGGGAAGTTGCTATGCTTGGAGATATTGACAATGATGGAACTCAAGAAATGGCTGTAGGTGCTTTTATGACTAATGGTGGCAAAGGCGCAGTTTGGATGCTCTCTTTAGATGCAAGTAATTATAATGTAGTTTCTAAAGTAAAAATAACAGAAAACCAAGGTGGTTTTAATGATGTTTTAGTTTCTGATGTAAACCCTAATGGAAGTTTTGGCGCTCAATTTGGCCATGCACTGTGTGCTCCTGGAGATTTGAATGGAGATGGTATTCCAGATTTAATTACTGGTGCAAATCAACAAAAAGAAGGAGAGGCATATATTTTATATTTAAATGCTGATAAAACTGTAAAAACCTATACAAAAATTAGTGAATTAGAAGGTGGTTTCAATTTTACTTTTGGTGATGAAGAACGTTTTTCTAGATCCATTTCATTTGTTGGAGATTTAAGAGGCGATGGTTCTATAGCTGTAAATTTTGGTGGTGGAGTTAGTCGAGGAGGAACAGGTACTTTGTATCTTTTATTCTTTAAACCCTGTAATTTTAATGAGGAGTCTGGCTACAATCGTTGGTTTGGAGGTACTACTCTTTTTTCTAACTGGACACATTCTACGCAAACAGTAAGCAATCCTTTAACTTTTGAACAATGTACCTTTAAAGCATTTGAAAATGATGCTGCATACATTACATATAATCATAATGATGGTAGATGCATTGCTATAAATGGTAACGCAACTTTAGTAGCAAGTTCAGAATTAAGTACAGCTTACACAAACCAATGTTACAATACTGCTTTGTCTTTAATTCAGCAAGAATTAGATGAAAATTCATTAAGATTATCGCCAAACCCAGCTGTTTCAAATATTGTACTTTCTTCTACCCAAATCTCTTTTTCTTTAAATGATAAATTCAAAATTTATGCTTGTACAGGAAAATTAATTGCTACTTCAAATATTACAAGTCAAGAAACCAATATAGATATTTCTAAATATGCAAGAGGTTTATATATTTTAAAGGCATCTATAAATGGAAAAAATAAAACATTTAAAATTATAAAAAAATAAAAAATCTTAATACTCAAAAACCCCAAACTCGCTTTTAATAGTGAGTTTTTTTGTTGATGATGATTCTACTCTACCCACAATTTTAGCAGCTACATTAAAAGATTTAGAGATAGAGATAATGTCTTCTGCAATTTCTGGAGAGACATAAATTTCCATTCTGTGTCCGCAATTAAAAACTTGGTACATTTCTTTCCAATCTGTGTTCGATTGTTCTTGTATCAACTTAAATAATGGTGGAATACTAAACATATTATCTTTTACAATATGCAAATTATCTACAAAATGTAAAATTTTTGTTTGTGCTCCACCAGAACAATGAATCATTCCATGGACTGTATCTGATTTGAATTTCGATAAAATTTCTTTGATTATTGGTGCATATGTTCTTGTTGGAGACAACACTAATTTACCTGCATCAATTGGTGAATTCTCAACCTTATCTGTCAATTTTGTATTGCCAGAATAGACTAATTCTTCAGGAACTGCAGCATCAAAACTTTCTGGGTATTTTTCTGCTAAATATGTATGAAAAACATCGTGTCTTGCAGATGTTAATCCATTAGAACCCATTCCTCCATTATATTCGGTTTCGTAAGTTGCTTGCCCAAAAGATTCTAAACCAACAATTACATCTCCTTCTTTTATGTTTTCATTATCAATTACATCAGTACGTTTCATTCTTGCAGTTACAGTAGAATCTACGATTATAGTTCTAACTAAATCGCCAACATCTGCAGTTTCTCCTCCAGTAGAATAAATGGTAACTCCAAAACCTTTTAAATCTTCTATTAATTCTTCTGTTCCGTTTATAATTGCTGATAAAACTTCGCCAGGAATTTTATTCTTATTACGTCCAATTGTAGACGATAACATAATATTATCTATAGCTCCCACACACAAAAGATCGTCGATATTCATAATTAATGCATCTTGTGCAATACCTTTCCATACAGAAATATCACCAGTTTCTTTCCAATACATATAAGCTAAAGAAGACTTTGTTCCTGCACCATCTGCATGCATTATTAAACAATAATCGTCATCATTTGTTAAATAATCTGGCACAATTTTACAAAATGCTTTCGGAAACAAACCTTTGTCTACATTCTTAATAGCATTATGTACATCTTCTTTAGATGCAGAAACACCTCTTTGTGCGTATCTTTTAGAAACTTCTTGACTCATATTGTTGTGTTGTGAGTTGCAAATTTACTGTTTTACAAAAAAAATCCTACAGAAAAGTAAGATGTTTTTATGATTACTTTGTAAACAATAATTCTCTATATTTTGTAAGAGGCCATAAATTATCATCTACCATGTTTTCTAATTGATCACAATGATACCTAATATCTATAAAATAAGGTTTTACTTTATTACTGTATTGTTCTGCCAATTTTAAACCAACATACTTGTTAGCCTTTACTTTTTCTGCTTCCATTTTAATGACCAAAGCATTAATTTGGGTGATGTGATTAGAGATAGTCATTATTAATTCTATCTGTTCTTTTGCAATATTTTTATATTCGCCTCCAAAAATTTCTTTTAAATTCTTAGTATTTTCTAATAATGTATTTTGATAAATAATTGCTGTAGGAACAACGTGATTTCTGGCAATATCTCCCAAAACACGACCTTCTATTTGAATCTTTTTGGTGTAAGATTCTAAATCTATTTCATAACGCGCTTCAATTTCTACTTTACTCATTACTTCCATTTCTTTAAATAGAGCAATCGTTTTATCAGAAATTTTTACTTTTAATGCTTCTGGAGTGTATTTATTATTGCTTAAGCCACGTTTTTTAGCTTCCTTTTCCCAATCTTTTCCATAACTATCTCCCTCAAAACGAATGTCTTTAGAGTCTTTAATGTATTCTCTAAGAATATTAAAAATGGCTTCGTCTTTTTTAAGTCCTTTTTCATCAACTAAAGCATCTACTTCTATTTTAAACCCCTTTAATTGTTTGGCAACAATGGTGTTTAAAACTGTCATTGGTATTGCGCAATTTGCAGAGGAACCTACTGCTCTAAATTCGAATTTATTTCCTGTAAAAGCAAATGGCGAAGTTCTATTCCTATCAGTATTATCTAATAAGATTTCAGGAATTTTACCAATAATATTCAATTTTAAATCTGTTTTCTCTTGTGGTGATAATTTCCCTTTGGTAACATTCTCTAACTCATCTAAAACTGCAGATAGTTGGCTACCAATAAACACAGAAATAATTGCTGGTGGTGCTTCATTTGCACCCAACCTATATTCATTACTTGCAGAAGCTATAGACGCTCTAAGTAATTCTTCATAGTTATAAACTGCTTTTATTGTATTGATGAAAAAAGTTAGAAATTGTAAATTTTTCATTGGTGTTTTACCAGGCCTTAACAAGTTGGTTCTGCCATCTAAAGACAATGACCAATTGTTATGTTTCCCAGAACCATTAATTCCTGTAAATGGTTTTTCGTGAAAAAGTACTTTAAATTTATGCCTTCTAGATACTTTCTGCATAACATCCATCAACAAAGAATTATGATCTACAGCTAAGTTTGCTTCTTCAAAAATAGGTGCAACTTCAAACTGATTTGGAGCAACTTCATTATGTCTTGTTTTTACAGGAATGCCCAACAACATACATTCTTGCTCTAAATCTTGCATAAAACTCATTGCTCTTGCTGGTATTGTTCCAAAATAATGGTCATCTAATTGTTGTCCTTTTGCAGGTGAATGCCCTAATAAAGTTCTACCTATTAATTGTAAATCTGGTCTAGAAAGTGCTAGTGCATCATCAATTAAAAAAAATTCTTGCTCCCAACCTAAAGTGGCACTTACTTTATTGGCATTTTTATCAAAATATTTACAGACTGCAGTTGCATGTGTATCAATAGCCTGTAAAGCTCTTAATAATGGTGTTTTATTATCTAAAGCCTCACCTGTATAAGCCACAAAAATTGTTGGAATACATAATGTTGTTTCATAAATAAATGCTGGTGATGTTGGATCCCAAGCTGTATAACCTCTAGCTTCAAAGGTATTTCTAATACCTCCATGAGGAAAACTTGATGCATCAGGTTCTTGTTGTACGAGTTGTTCTCCATCAAACTTTTCCATCGCTAAACTTCCGTTTATAGATTCAAAAAAAGCATCGTGTTTTTCTGCAGTTGCTCCTGTAAGTGGCTGAAACCAATGTGTATAATGTGTTGCACCTTTAGACATTGCCCAATCTTTCATACTCACAGCAACTTGGTCTGCAATTTTTCTATCTATTTTTGTTCCATGTTCTATGGCATTCATTACACTTTCATACGCTGCACGTGTAAGATACTGTTGCATAGCATGTTTGTTAAAGACATTTTGACCAAAAAGTGTTGATCTTTTTTCACCTTGCTCTACCTTTAAAGGCTTTCTATTTAAGGTTTCTTGCAAAGCGTTGAATCTAATCCTTGACATATTATTAATATTTTCTACTTTTTTTTAATATTAAACAAATATACCCTTTCAAAATTAGGGATAAAATTATTTTTTAATCATTTATAAAAATTTAACCCTCTTTTTTTTGATATGTAGTTAAAATATTTGATTTTTGTAACAGAAACATCACATAAACAATTATTTATATTATGGCTAAAATTAAATTAGAATACATTTGGTTAGATGGTTATCATCCAACTCAGAATATGAGAAGTAAAACCAAAGTTGAAGAACATGAAAACTTCAAAGGAACAGTTGAAGAATTAGATAACTGGTCTTTTGATGGATCATCTACAAAACAAGCTTCTGGAGGAGCATCTGACTGTATTTTAAAGCCAGTTGCAATTTATCCTGATCCTGCACGTATAAATGGTTATTTAGTAATGACAGAAGTTTTAAGTGCTGATGGTACACCACATGTATCTAATGGACGTGCAACTATAGAAGATGATGATAATGATTTCTGGTTTGGTTTTGAACAAGAATACTTTATTATGGATACTAAGACACAGTTACCTTTAGGTTTCCCTGTTGGTGGTTATCCTGGACCTCAAGGAATGTACTACTGTTCTGTTGGTGGTAAAAATACTTTTGGTAGAGATTTTGTTGAAGAACATGCTGATTTATGTATTGATGCTGGATTAAATTTTGAAGGAATTAATCAAGAAGTTGCTTCAGGTCAGTGGGAATTTCAATTATTTGCAAAAGGAGCTAAAAAAGCTGGTGATGAAATTTGGATTGCACGTTATTTATTAGATAGGTTATCAGAAAAATATGGTTGGTATATAGAGTATCACCCAAAACCAGTAAAAGGAGACTGGAATGGTTCTGGTATGCATGCAAACTTTTCTAATACAATCTTAAGAACTTGTGGTTCTAAAGAAAAATATGCAGAAATTTGTGAAGCTTTTAGACCAGTTACTAAAGAACATATTGCTGTTTATGGTGAGTTTAACGACCAACGTTTAACTGGCTTACATGAAACTGCATCTATTAGCGATTTCTCTTGGGGAGTTTCAGATAGAGGAGCATCAATTAGAATACCAATTATTGCTGTAGAAAAAGGATATAAAGGATGGTTAGAAGATCGTCGTCCATCTTCTAATGGAGATCCATACAAAATTGCTGCAAGAATTATTAAAACTGTTAAACCAGTTAAATAATCTTAGCAACATTATATATAGAAAACGCTAACATTAATTTGTTAGCGTTTTTTTATGCCTTAAAATGATGTTTTTTATTAAATAGTAAAGTAAATAAAGCCAACATAGGCTACTAATAAAAGAATACCATCTTTCCAATCTAAACGATATCCTTTTGGAAAAAATACCAAAGGAAATATTAAAAAGGAGATTCCTAACATCCAAAAAATATCATTTGTTAGTAATCCTTGGTCTTTTAATGCAACAGGAGTTATCATAGAGGTTATACCTAAAACAGCCAAAATATTAAATACATTAGAGCCAATTAAGTTTCCTAAAGAAATTGCTTTTTCTTTCTTTAAAACTGCAATAATAGATGCTGCAAGCTCAGGCACACTTGTACCAATAGAAACAACAGTAACCCCAATAATTCTTTCACTTACACCAAATTCTATCGCTAAAGAAGTTGCTCCTTTTATTAATAATTCTGAACCACCCCAAAGCCCTACACCACCAATTACCAAGAAAAGAACTATTTTATATAAAGGTAATGGTTCATCATCTTCTGGTAATTCATCTAAAACTGCTGTTTTTTGAAAACGCAACAAGTAAATTAGGAAAATAACTAAAAAAGAAAATAAAATAACACCTTCAGTTTGAGTAATAATGTTATCATTAATTAAAAAGAAGTATAATATGAGAGAGGCAATAATCATTACTGGCCAATCTGTTTTATAAAAACTTTTTTGAACATGCATAGTTCCCAATAATAAGGTAATTCCTAATACCAAACCTAAATTTGCAATATTAGAACCAATTACGTTTCCTAAAGCTAAATCTGATGCACCACTTAAAGCAGCATTGATACTTACAATTAATTCTGGGGCAGATGTTGCAAAAGACACTACAGTCATCCCTATTACAATTTTTGGAATATCTAATTTTAAGGACAATGCAACTGCTGATTTTAATAACCAATTTCCGCCTAAAATTAGCAACACCAAACCAGCAATTATCAATAAAAAATTCATCAATTTTAATTTTTAGCGAAGATACATTTTTATCACTTTAGAGTACAATGAAAAGATGAAAAGGCTTAAAATTGAAATTTTAAAAATCATTTTTCCTTTGCATTTTAAAAACCTACTTCTAAAGCCCTTTATTTAATTACAATATCTGTAAAAAATAAGTTTTTATGTTTTAATTACAAACCTTTTTATAGCATTATTGTTTTAAATTAAAACTTATATAACTTTTTGTATTATAAATAGTAAATCAATTTGACAAATAGCTAATAAATCATTTGGCAGAACAGTTTCAATCCTCATATATTGCCATAACAATTAAGAAAACAACCTAAATTACTAATTTAAAATACTTACTATTATGATATTAATTTTACTGAAATTTATTAAAACTGTTGCAGAAATTATTTTTCAAATTTTATTTTAAACTACTTATCTCACATCAACAAATACATTAACTAAATAGTGAAAAGGAAAAATTACTTGGTTTTAGACGGCTCAATCTATTTTTGAGATTGAGTTGTTTATTTTTTAGTAAATTTGAGATACAATTTACGACTAATGAAAAAACAGCTTTTTAAAACAATTGCAAGAATTAATAAACTGGTTTTACCTTCTTTTACAAAAAAAGGA
>JBGCFX010000292.1:0-23431 GCA_045110395.1 Polaribacter sp. | reverse complement strand
CCTGTAAAAACAGGAATCTAATAATGAATAGATTAAATAAGTAGAAATAATGAAAAAAGTAAGAATTAATTCAGGAAAAGTAGGGTTGGTTTTCAAAAACGGAGATTACCAAAAAGTAATTACAGCAGGAACATATTGGTTAAGATTTAGCCAAAATGTAATTGAGTATAATTTGGCAAATGAATTTGATATTACTGTTGTAGCTAAAGAAGTTTTATTAAAGGATACAGTTTTAACAGAAATGTTAGAAATCATTGAAATAAAGGATAATGAGTTAGTATTTGTATATGAAAATGATAATTTCAAAAAAGTTTTATATGCTGGTAGATATTTGTACTGGAAAGGATTTGTAGATAGAACATTCAAAACCATTGATATAAGTAAAATTTATATCACAGAAACTTTTGATAAAACGTTGTTTAACAATTTTGGAGTGAAACAATATATCAGATTATTTGAAGTGGCAGCTTATGAAAAAGCAGTTTTGTTAATTGATGATATGTATACTAAAACCTTAACAGGTGGAACATACAGGTTTTGGAAAAACGATACCACAATTAAAATTGCAAAAGCAGATATGAGACAATTGCAATTAGAAATTGCAGGTCAAGAATTGTTAACAAAAGACAAAGCAAGTATCAGAATTAACTTTTATACACAATATAAAGTTGTTGATATTGAAAAAGCATTGTTAGACAATAAAGATTTTGAGAAGCAATTATACATTTTAATGCAATTGGCTTTAAGAACGTATGTTGGTGGTTATACTTTGGATGAATTATTAGAAAATAAAGAAAATATTGCAACAGCAGTTTTTGATGAAGTTTCTAAAAACACAGTACAATTAGGTGTAAAAGTATTGAATTGTGGAATGAGAGATGTAATTTTAACAGGAGATATGAAAGCGATTATGAATCAAGTTTTAGTTGCACAAAAGCAAGCGCAAGCCAACGTAATTACCAGAAGAGAAGAAACAGCTTCTACCAGAAGTTTGTTAAATACTGCCAAGTTAATGGAAGACAACGAAATGTTGTTCAAGTTAAAGGAAATGGAGTATGTAGAGAAAATTGCTGATAAAATTGGTGAAATTTCTGTCTCTGGAAATGGAAATATGGTAAAGCAGTTAAAAGAGATTTTTTCTGTGAATAAGTAAAAGGGATTGTCTCCTTGAGCGCAGTCGAAAGGTTATTGATAATTCAATAATTTTAATAGTTCTCGACTGCGCTCGAACTGACATTCTGATAACAAATTTTACTTATAATTTTGAGCTGCCAACTGCAATTTTTCTAAAATTCGGTTACGTAGTTTTTCAGGTTTAATAACTTCAATTGAATCTCCAAAACCTAGAATCATTCGTTCTAATTCGTAATTAATTTGGACAAAAATATTGAAAATAACACCATCATCAGTATGTTTTATGGTTCTTTGAGATTTGTGAAATGGTTTGGTAATTACATAAGGCGCATTTTTTTTATCAACCCAAAATTGAATTCTTTGCGCTCTCGTATTTTTAACAGTAACACCAATAACATCTTTATAAAAAACATCACCATTAATATTTAAATCTATGTAATCAACATCATCAATAATAGAAATTTTTGAAATTCTATCTAAAGCTAAATTGACATATTTTGTATGGTTTCCACATAATAAAAACCAACGATTATTGAACTCTTTTAACAACTGTGGATGCACAATCATATCACTTGGATTATGAGCTTTAAAAGATTGGTAAGTTACATTGATTACTTTTTTCTGTTGAATTGCCTGATAAATAAGATCTATAAATTCCAAACCTTTTAACTGTTCATTTTTATCTAAATGGATAATAGATTTGTTGTTTTCTTGTGATGAATACACAGAATCTTCCAAACGTTGTAAAACTCCATTCATTTCTTTAAATAAAGAGAAATCTTTGAATTGACGTAGCAATTGGATAGCTTCATTCATCACTTTTACATCATTATCTGTAACAGGAATATTGGTGATGCTATAATTAGGTTCAGCATATTTATAAAAACGTCTTTCGTAAACTTCAATAGGTGCATTGTAACCCAATTTGTCACTTCGCATTAACTGAATATCTAACTGAATTGTACGTTTGCTAACGTTTACATCTTTGTTTTCATATTCATATAAAGCATCAGAACAAGCTTCAATTAAATCGTCCAAAGTCCATTTTTTGAAGTTATTTCGTAAACAATAATCAATGGTTTTGTATCTAATGAGTGCGTTTTTGTTTGATGCCATAAATGTATAAATTATAACGAATTGTTAGTTCGAGTGAAATTTCTTTTTTCAGAAATTTTGTATCGAGAACTAGTTTAAAACTAAAAATTATCAATAAAAATAACATTAAATTTTAACTACGCAAAAAGATTGCGTATTTGTATGAGATGTTTGTATCGGAATTGTAAGAATAGAGAATTCTTATATTGGTAGTCGCTCTACAAAACAGGGAGTTTGTAGAGCATAATTAAAAGAAAAAATGGAAAATAAAATGAAAATATCAGGAAAAGAAATCATTGCTTTAGGGTTTAAATCTGCAAAATGGTTTCCAGAAGCAATAGAGTATATCAATACAAATGAATTATCAACAACAGAAATGATAAACTATTTAGAAAAATATAAAGTCGAGCAATTAGATTTATTAGAAAATCCAGCAGATTTTAAAATCAATATAAAAGCAAAAAATGAGTTGGAAGATATTAATGTAAATTCTGTTACAAAAACAATGGAAGTTTTAATGAAAACACCAACTATTGTTAATGGAGCAATTATGCCAGATGCTTGCCCAACAGGTTCTTCAGGAACTATTCCTGTTGGTGGAATTGTAGTTGCCAAAAATGCCATTCACCCAGGAATGCATTCTGCAGATATTTGTTGTTCTGTAATGTTAACAGATTTTGGAAAAGCAGACCCTAAACAAGTTTTAGATGCTGCACATTCCATTACACATTTTGGTCCTGGAGGAAGAGATAGAAATACGCAGTTCAGATTTCCTTCAGGTTTATTAGCAGAAATTGAAGCGAATCCGTTTTTGAACAATCAAAAATGTATTTCTGCAGCAAGAACACATTTAGGAACGCAAGGAGATGGAAATCATTTTTTGTTTGTGGGTACATCTAAAAACACAGGAAACACGATGTTAATTACACATCATGGTTCTAGAGGCTTTGGCGCGAATTTATATAATAGAGGAATGAAAATTGCAGAGCAATTCAGACAAGAATTATCACCAGAAACATTAAAACAAAATGCCTGGATTCCTTTTGAAACTGAAGAAGGAAAAAACTACTGGGAAGCTTTGCAAATCATTAGAAAATGGACAAAATTAAATCACGAAGTTTTACACGATGCAACTTTGCATAAATTAGAAATGCAACCAGAAAATAGATTTTGGAACGAACATAATTTTGTGTTTAAAGATGGCGATTTATTTTATCACGCAAAAGGCGCAACTCCTTTAGATTCTAAGTTTATGCCAGATATTACTGGCCCAAGATTAATTCCTTTAAATATGGCTGAACCTGTTTTAATCGTTGAAGGAAAAACGACCGAAAACAATTTAGGTTTTGCACCTCATGGAGCAGGAAGAAATGTGAGTAGAACGCAACATAGAAAAAGTAAAACAGGAACTGTAAAAGATATTTTTAGAGAAGAAACCAAAGGTTTAGATATTCGATTTTTCTCGAACGAAATAGATATTACAGAATTGCCTTCTGCATATAAAAATGCGGAATCAGTTAGACATCAAATGTCAGAATTTGATTTGGGTGAAGTTATTGATGAAGTGATGCCTTATGGTTGTATTATGGCTGGAAACTGGCAAAAGAATGCACCCTGGAAAAATAAAAGAAGACAGGATAAAAGGAATGGAAATAGAAAATAATATTGAAAACTTATATAAAGTATTTGCGAAATACAATATTCTTGGAAATTTAAGAGATAGAAGTTGTGATTGTTGTATAACAAATGCAGATATAAAATCTTTACTTTCAAAAAAGTTGAAAGATTTATCTGAAGATGATTTAGGTCATTTTTTAAGGTCAGCAATCACAACTTTTGGAGACGAAAATGATTACAAACACTTTCTTCCTCGAATTTTTGAACTATTAAATTCCAATGATAATTTAATTGATGATTTTTTAACTTTTGAAAAGTTGAATTATACTGATTGGAAATCTTGGAATCAATTAGAAATAAAAGCTATTGAAAATTATTTTTTTGCACTATGGATTGATGCTTTAAATAACGATTCTGATAATCAGTATTTTGAAAATGTATTAATACTTGTTTTAGAATATATAAACCCTAATGATGTATTTAAAGAATGGGAAAAGTATTTTACAGAAAATAGAGTTAAAATTATATTGAATTATGTTTTAAGAGGTTTTACTTTCAATATTCAGAAAGATAAAGATGACGCATTTAACAATTGGTTAAGTTCAAAAGCAGTTTTAGAATTACTTGAAAAAATATATGACAAAGTAGATGATGAATTTATGGCTAAAGAAATATCGATAGCTTATACAATTTTAGAGAAAAGAAAATAAAAAAGAGTTCATATTTTATTTAAACAAAATATCTAAAGTTAAAACATCTAAGAAGCCATCTGCAAAAAGGTTGTTTTTTTCTTCAAAAATTTTAATGGCATTTAGAGTTTCAATTTTATAAAGTCCGTCAACTTGTAATGCTATACCAGTTGCTAATAATTTTTTTTGCACTTCATAAATTAATGCACTTTTTTGCCCATAAGATAATTTTTGTCTATCATCAAACATGCTAATAATTTTTTTTGTTTCTTGAGTATGTTTGTAAGATTTTAAATCTGTACCAGAAACCTCTAAAAACTTAATTTCTTTGTTGTTTAAACCTTGCTCTTTTAAAGAAGTAGATTTTTCTAATTTAGCTTCATAATATTTTATGTTTGCTAATTTATCTGCATATTTTTTTACTGCAAGTTGTGTTTCTTCATCATCATCTTCAGGAGTTCTAACATCTATATCATTAGCAGTCCACTGTAATTTTACAAAACTATTTAAATCTTCTATAGCTTTATAATAATTCATAACCAATTCTTGATTATGGTATTCTAAATCTATTTTTTTATCCGTTTTATAATCAACATTTGGCGAGTTGTATCTTTGGTATTGTTGGTATTTTCCATAACCAATAATACCAGCAATTATGATGAGTAATAAAATAATTAGTTGTTTCATAAGATGAAGTTAGGTCTTCAAACAAAAATAGGTAAAAGTTTCTTAAAAATAAGAAAGAAAATTTTAGACTTATTTTTTGTTAGAAGAATCTCTTACTAATAGTGCTACATCAAGAATTTTTTTGGTAAGAGTTTG
This sequence comes from Polaribacter sp., assembly GCA_045110395.1. GTDB lineage: Bacteria > Bacteroidota > Bacteroidia > Flavobacteriales > Flavobacteriaceae > Polaribacter. The sequence goes on along the minus strand of JBGCFX010000292.1, from coordinate 18,074 downwards.
TTTAACAACATCCATTTTAGAATGCGCTAAAAAAGTATAAGCAGCCTGTTTACCAATTTCTTCACTATGTTGTTCTATGCTAGAAATAGTAGGGGTAACCAAAGCACTAAAAGGCTCATTACCAAAACCAACTAAAGCAATTTCATTAGGTATATTAATATTTTCTTCTTTTAAAACTTGAAGTGCACCTAAAGCAGCATAATCTCCTGCAACATAAACAGCATCAGGTCTATTTTCTAAAGAAAGTAACTGTTGCATTTTTTCTCTACCATCTTTTATGGTTAGGTTACTTTCTATTAACAATTCATTATTTAGTGGTAAATTATGTTTTTCTAAAGCATCTACATATCCTCTAATTCTATTGTTAAAAATTCTTGTACGTCTAAAACCTCCAATATGAGCAATTCTTTTACAACCCTGTTCTACAAGATGTTTTACAATAAGTTGGCTGCTGTTATAATCATCTATACCAATATAATCTACATTCAAATCATTTTCTCCACGATCAAATAAAATCAACGGAATTCCTTTAGATTTTATTTTTTCGTAATGAGACAAATCAACAGTTTCATTGGCCATAGAAGCTATAATTCCATCAACTTGAGTATATAATAAAGTGTCTATATTACTACATTCTTTTTCAAAAGACTCATTAGATTGCGTTATAATAATGTTGTAACCTTCCTTATTTAAGACTTCTTCAATATTTTGTATTACAGAAGAAAAAAAGTTGCTATTAGTTCTAGGTACAATTACACCCACCAGTTTACTTTTTCCACTTCTTAGTGCACTTGCTAGGTGATTTGGTTGATAATTTAGATTTTTTGCAACTTGTCTAACCGCTTTTTTAGTTTTATCACTAATCCTAGAATCGTTATGCAACGCTTTAGAAACAGCTGCTGTAGAGATGTTTAAAACACTTGCAATATCTTTTATTGTGGTTTTCTTTTTTTTGATAATAAAAAGTTTATATATTTGCTTAATCGTTTAAGCAAATATAGTGCGATAATCTATAATAATCAAAAAGATAGTAAAATATATCCTTTTGATTTTATTTTCCTTATATGGTTAAACGATTAACCAATTAACTATATAATATTAAATACGAATTAAAATGGGTAAAGTAGTAACGTTTGGAGAGATCATGTTAAGATTAGCTCCTCAAGGATTTTTAAGATTTTCTCAAGCAAATAATTTTGATGCCATTTATGGTGGAGGTGAATCTAATGTAGCAGTTTCTTTAGCAAATTATGGAGTAGATGTAGATTTTGTAACACGTTTGCCAAAAAATGATATTGGTGCTTGTGCAATGATGGAAATGAGAAAACGTGGAGTAGGAGTTGATAAAATTGTGTATGGAGGAGATCGTTTAGGAATCTACTTTTTAGAAACAGGTGCAGTTTCTCGTGGTTCTAAAGTAGTATATGACAGAGCACATTCTGCAATTGCAGAAATAGAATCTGGTATGATTAATTGGGAAGAAGTTTTTGCAGGAGCAGAATGGTTTCATTGGACAGGAATTACGCCTGCTTTCTCTCAAGGAGCTGCAGATGTTTGTTTAGAAGCTGTAAAAGCAGCTAGTAAATTAGGTGTAAAAATATCTACAGATTTAAACTACAGAGCTAAACTTTGGAACTTTTGTGATGATGCACATAGAGAAAAAATAATGACAGAAATTACGTCTTATTGTGACGTAATTTTAGGAAACGAAGAAGATGCAGAAATGCACTTTGGTATTAAACCAGAGGGAATTTCTGTACAAACAGAAGGACATAATGTAAAAGCAGAAGCATTTTTATCTGTTTGTGAGCAAATGATGGAAAAATTTCCGAGAGCTAAAAAAGTAATCACAACTTTGAGAGGTTCAATTTCTGCTTCACACAATACTTGGGCAGGAGTTTTATATGATGGTAAAACATTACTACAAACTCGCCAATATCAAATTACAGATATTGTAGATAGAGTTGGTGGTGGAGATTCTTTTATGGGAGGTTTAATCTATGGATTATTAAAATACCCAGAAGATGATCAAAACGCATTAGATTTTGCAGTTGCAGCTTCTTGTTTAAAACACACTATTAAAGGAGATGCAAACTTAGTAACAGTTGCAGAAGTAGAAAAATTAATGGGTGGTGATGCTTCTGGTAGAGTAGCTCGTTAAAAAACGTTTAATTGTTGAATTGTGTAATTGTTTAAAATTTACATAATAAAACAATTACACATTTACACAAAAAACAATTACACAAATTTATGGCACAATTTTCAAGATTAGAAGTAGCGCAAGTAATGAAAGAAACAGGGATGATTCCGTTGTTTTTTCATAACGATATAGGATTAAGTAAAAAAGTATTAAAAGCTTGTTATGATGGTGGGGCTCGTTTAATGGAGTTTACTGCAAGAGGCGATTTCGCTCACGAAGTCTTTGGCGAATTAACAAAATACGCAATTGCAGAATTACCAGGAATGATTATGGGTGTTGGTTCTGTAACAGATGCAGGAGCAGCTTCTTTATATATGGCTTTAGGAGCCAATTTTATTGTAACTCCTGTTTTAAGAGAAGATATTGCAATTGCTTGTAACCGTAAAAAAGTATTATGGTCTCCAGGTTGTGGTACTTTAACAGAAATTACAAGAGCAGAAGAATTAGGCTGCGAAATTGTAAAACTTTTTCCTGGTGATATTTATGGTCCTCAGTTTGTAAAAGGAGTAAAAGGTCCACAACCTTGGACAAGCTTAATGCCAACAGGTGGTGTAGCACCTACAGAAGAAAACCTAAAAGGATGGTTTGATGCTGGTGTAACTTGTGTTGGAATGGGATCTAAATTAATTTCGAAAGAAATTATTGCAAATCAAGATTATGCAAAACTAGAGCAAGATGTAAAAGCTGCTTTAGCAATCGTAAAATCTGTTAGAAAATAGATTTTTTATTATTAGAATTTGGGAAACCTTCAACTTTATTGTTGGAGGTTTCTTAGTTTACAATTGTTTTAGTTTCTTTAATTCGAAAACAATTCTCACTTCCTAAAAACTCAGGATTTCCAAATTCTTCAGACCAAAAACCTTCTAAAATATCTTTGTTTAAGCATTTGTAAACTGCAGTTCCGTTATAAATTGAGTTTTCATCACCTTGATATTCAAAATTGATAACTAAAATGTTATCCTTAAAAAAGCCAACTCCAAATTGTTCTTGACTTTTATTGATGAGCCATTTTGCGATAATTCTGTTTTTATCATCTAAAGTTAAAGAAAGAGTTCCTTTATAAGAATCTTCAGAATCGTTTTGATTGCTGCCAATTATGGAAAAATTGCCTATTAAATCTTCAGTTTTCATCTATCAATTATAAAAAACTAAATTACTTAAAAAAAAGAAAGCCAATACAAAAAATGTATTGGCTTTTTAAAATATGTATTATTATTTAAAATCCTGTTCCTGGAGCTTCAGGGCTTTGTGCCTGTGCTTTTATATGATATGGCAGAAATGGTACCTGTAGAGTTTTGGAGTTTTATGAATTCTGCGATTAAAATGAAAAATCCAAATGCATTTTTATTAGCAGAAGTGTACAATCCAAAAATGTACAGAGATTATATTAAAAAAGGTAAAATGGATTATTTGTATGATAAAGTAGCTTTATATGATACCATTAAAAATGTAATGCAAGGAAAAGGGTTAACTGACAATATACCTCCAATTCTAAAAGATTTAAAAGATATAGAACATCATATGTTACATTTTTTAGAGAATCATGATGAGCAGAGAATTGCGAGCCCAGAATTTGCAGGAAATGCACTAAAAGGCAAGCCAGCAATGGTGGTTTCTGCTACAAGTTCTACAGCACCAACTATGATTTATTTCGGACAAGAATTTGGTGAAGATGGTTCTGAAAATGCAGGTTTTGGAAGTCCAAGTAGAACTTCAATTTTTGATTATGTAGGAGTTCCAAGTTTACAAAGATGGGTAAATGATAAGAAATTCGATGGAGGGAAATCAACAAAAGAAGAATATGCTTTAAGAGATTTTTACAAACGATTGTTAAACTTTACGATTAAAAGTGGTGCTTTAATGGGGGAATATTTAGATATTCATCAATATAACAGAGAAAAAACAGAAAATTATACGCATAAAATATTGTCTTTTATTCGTTTTTCTGAAAATGAAAAATTAGTAATTATTTCTAATTTTGATGATAATGATACGTCTCAATTCCAATTGAAAATTCCATCAGAAGTTATTAAAAAATGGAACTTAAAAGATGGAGCGTATCAATTAAATGATAGATTATATAATTCTCAAAAATTCACTTTAACTATACATAATTCAATGGGTAGTGTGTTAATTAGCATTAAACCATTAGAATCTTTTATACTTCAACTTCAATAATATTTTAATATGAAAAAGTTACTTTTTTTATTCATTCTAGTAAGCGTTTATAATTGTCAAAAGAATTCATCAGATATAAAAATTGAGAAAGAAATAGCAAAAAAAGAGTTTGTTTGGGAAGGAGCAAATATTTATTTTTTGTTAACAGACAGGTTTAATAATGTTGATAAATCTAATGATATCAATTATGATAGAACTAAAGAAACCGGAAAATTACGTGGTTTTGAAGGTGGAGATATCAAAGGAATTACGCAAAAAATAAAAGAAGGTTATTTTACTAAATTAGGAATTAATGCCATTTGGATGACACCAATTGTTGAACAAATTCATGGAGGAACAGATGAAGGAACAGGATTATCTTATGGTTTTCATGGATATTGGGCAAAAGATTGGACGAAAATCGACCCGAATTTCGGAACCAAAGAAGATTTAAAAGAATTGGTGGCAGTTGCGCATAAAAACGGAATTAGAGTGCTGTTAGATGCTGTTATTAATCATACAGGTCCAGTTACAGAAAAAGACTCAGTTTGGCCAAGTGATTGGGTTAGAACTGCTCCACAATGTTCTTACGATAATTATGAAAACACAGTTTCTTGTACTTTGGTAAAAAATTTACCAGATATTAAAACAGAGAGTAACGAAAATGTAGAATTGCCTCCACAATTAGTTAAAAAATGGAAAGCTGAAGGGCGCTATGAGCAGGAAGTAAAAGAGTTAGATGCATTTTTTGCAAGAACAGGACATCCAAGAGCTCCGCGTTTTTACATTATGAAATGGCTAACAGATTACATTACAGAATTCGGAATTGATGGTTATAGAGTAGATACTGTTAAACATACAGAAGAATTTGTATGGCAAGAATTTAAGAAAGAATGCGATGTTGCTTTTGCAAGATATCAAAAAAATAATCCTGAAAAAGTATTGGATAAAAATGAATTTTATTTAGTTGGAGAGGTGTATAATTATGCAATTTCACACGGAAAAGCCTTTAGCTTTGGAGATAAGGAAGTTAATTATTTCGACAAAGCATTTAATAGTTTAATCAATTTTGAAATTAAATGGAATGCCAAACAAATGGCAGAAAAAGATGTTTTTCATAAGTATGATTCTTTGTTAAACACCAACTTAAAAGGTTATGGAATTTTAAATTATATGACATCTCATGATGATGGTCAGCCTTTTGATAAAGAAAGAACAATGCCTTATAAAACAGCAACAATGTTGTTGTTAACATCTGGGACTTCGCAAGTGTATTATGGTGACGAATCTGCAAGAGATTTAACTATAGAAGGTACAGTTGGTGATGCTACTTTGCGTTCTTTTATGAATTGGGATGATATCAAAAATACAGATGCGACTAAAAAAATCTTAAATCATTGGCAAAAATTAGGTCAGTTTAGAGCAAATCATATGGCTGTTGGTGCTGGAAAACATACTTTAATTTCTGAAGAAAAAGGTTTGTTTTTTTCAAGAGTTAGAAATGATGATAAAGTAATTATTGGAATTAATTTATCAAAAGGAAATAAAGAAATTCTTGTTTCTTCAATTTTTAAAGAAGGAGAAAAGTTAAATGATTTTTACTCTAAAAAAGAAGTCCAAGTAAAAAACGGAAAGGTTGCTTTTAGTTCTGAATTTGATATTGTTTTATTAGGGAAAAAATAATTAAGAAGACAAAAAAAATCAACTGAATACTTAAACAGTTCAGTTGGATATTTTTAAAATAGTTGTTTTTTATTGCGGTTCTGGTTTTTAATAAATTATCCTTTGATCGAAACAATTGTACACACTCACTTTGGGTATCATTAATAGCAATATAAAAAGCAAAACCTTGCGTTAATCCATAATCATAAATTGCTTTAGTATCGCACTTATCTGTTTTTATTTTAGCCAACTTAATCTTTGTAAAACGCTTGATTAATAGAGCATTTACAACACAGATATAGAAACACCTTGCTTGTTTAAAAACTGTGTAAATCTGTAATGTTAATAACCAGTAACTTACAAAACTACTGAGCTGTTTTTAAGTAGTAACTTAAAAAAAAAATTAAAGCCTAATTCATCATTTTAAATTGTTGAAGACCTTGCAAACTAACATAACAGCCAAAAACATCTTTACTGTTGTCAATTCCAAAAGTTTCACCATATTTATTTATAAGTAAATGATTTATGAAAGAAATTAACCTACTTAGACTCACAACAACTTGAAATAGAAATCTAGTTATCACAGAACAGAACTTTATTGGAGTAGAAAAGAGAGAGGATTATCAGTGTTGTCTGAGTCAATGCTAAACTTATATATTAACCTTAATTCTTTCTTTTATTTTTTCTGATTTAATAATCAAATTTATTAAAATACAAAATTAAGAAGTGTATACCTAAATTTCATATGATTTTCATTCCGAAAACCTTCACAAGTGATAAATAAAATTCTTTCTAACTAACTTTAAGCAAACAAACGCAACTAACAATAAGCTCAACCTATAGCTAAAGATACATTAAATACAAAAACTGCTATTCCATCGCTTTTTTATAATCCTTCAAAAGTTTCTGCACTTTTTCATTTTCATAAACAGTTGGGAACAATTCCTTAATAATTGTATGATACTCAAAATCTATTTTTAAGCCAGAAGTTAAATGGTTTAACCCGTATTTTTCTTTACTTAATACAAAAAACAAACCAGCTAATCTGTACTCTATTTCAGCTAAACCTTTAAAAACTTTATGCGCTTCAAATAAGGTATTTATTGCGTCATCAAAATCACCTAAAAAAGATAAAACATCACACAAGCCAATGTAAATTTCTAAAGTATTTTCATTTAAACTCAAACATTTTTTGAAGCCAATAACTGCTTCTTCGTAAAAATTTAATTTTAAGTTGATTTCTGCATAACGTCTCCAATACAAAGCATTATCATCTTCAATTTTTAAAGCTTTAGAAATATAATATGCTGCTTTTTGGTAGTTTTCTTGTTTGTAATATAAATTTGTTAAAAGCATCCAAGCTCTATCTAATAAAGGATCTTCGTGTACTGCTTTTTTGTAAAAAGAAACAGCTTCGTCTAAATGCTCTAATTTTTCTTTACATTCTCCAATTCTTAAATAAACAAAAGAAGTAGGATCGTCTAATTCTATCGTAACTAAATAATTGTCAATCGCTTCTTGATATTTTTCTAATTGTTCTAAAGTTTTCGCTTTTTCTAAATAACCACCAATAAAAGACTCATCAATTAAAACTGCATAATCAAAAGAAATTAATGCCTGTTTATAATTTTCTAAAATAAAATGTTGTCTTCCTAATTGATGCCAAGCAACTTCACAATATGGGTTTGCATCTACATAAACATCTAAGTATCTAATTGCATCTTTGTGATTTTCTTCCATATCATAACAATAAATCACATTGTATAATGCAGAGTAATCTTCATAATCTACAGCTATGCATTTTGTAAAGTTTAAACGTGCGTTTTTAAAATCGTCTAAATATAGATATTCCATTCCCATAATAGACCAAACATCAGACTTATCATTAGTAAGAGTTAATGCTGTTTTTAAAAATTCTATAGCTTCTCTGTGGTTTCCATTTTTAGAACTGATGGTTGCTTTTTGTATAAAAACTTCCTCATTGTTGGGTTCTAATCGTTCTATTCTTTTTAAAAGTGATGAAGCTTTGTCTAGTTCGTTTTCAAAAAGATATAATTCTACTTGCAATAATTTTAAATCTACAGAAGCTGGGTGTTGTTCTAGCCCTAGTTTTACTGCTTTTTTTGCCAAAGCGTGTTTACCTTCATCTAAATAATGAATTATAATTTCCTCAAACTCAACCAAATCAAAGAAATAAATTGCGTTGGTTTTGAGCATCGATTCAAATTTTACTAGAGACATAACTATGAGATTTGAATTATTACTTAAAAATACTACAACTCTAAAGGGATTATCGATTTCATTTCATTTGTTTTTAACAATTTAATTAACAAAAGGAATTCTAATTATTTTGCGCTTATAAATTTTGCACATACATTTATTTGCAGTAATTTTGATTTTCAATAACTATCAAGCTAATTTGATAGCTTTCTTATGAGCAAAAAAACACTACTTAACTCAAAAGATATTGAAATTATTTTGCATCGTTTGGCTTGTCAGTTAATCGAAAATCACAACAATTTTTCTAATACAGTACTTATTGGTTTGCAGCCAAGAGGAAGCTTTCTTGCTAATAGATTGGCCACTTTATTAAAAAATGAATATCAAGTAAAAGACTTGCAACTAGGTCTTTTAGATATTACTTTTTATAGAGATGATTTTGGAAGAAGAGATGCACCTTTAGCTGCAGAAACAAACCAAATGAACTTTTTAATTGAAGGTAAAAAAGTGGTTATTATAGATGATGTTTTGTATTCTGGTAGAAGTGTAAGAGCTGCATTAACGGCTATGCAATCTTATGGAAGACCAGAAAACATAGAACTTTTAGTTTTAATTGACAGACGTTTTAGCAGACATTTACCAATTCAACCAGATTATAGAGGCAGGCAAGTAGATGCTATAAATGAAGAAAAAGTTTTGGTTACTTGGACAGAAACCCATGAAAAAGATGCAGTTTATATAGAATTTAAGTAATATGGCAGAATTAAGTGTAACACATTTATTAGGAATAAAATATTTAAAAGAAGCTGATATTGATCTTATTTTTAAAACTGCAGATCATTTTAAAGAAGTAATTAACAGACCCATTAAAAAAGTACCTTCTTTAAGAGATATTACAATTGCCAACTTGTTTTTCGAAAATAGTACCCGAACAAAATTGAGTTTTGAATTGGCAGAAAAAAGACTTTCTGCAGATGTAATTAACTTTTCTGCAAGTCAATCTTCTGTAAAAAAAGGAGAAACTTTAATAGATACAGTAAACAATATCTTAGCAATGAAAGTAGATATTGTTGTCATGCGTCATGCAAATGTGGGTGCAGGAGTTTTCTTATCTAAACATGTAAATGCAAAAATTATAAATGCTGGTGATGGAACCCATGAACACCCAACACAAGCATTGTTAGATTCTTATTCAATAAGAGAAAAATTAGGAAGTGTAAAAGGTAAAAAAATTGTAATTATTGGTGATGTTTTACACTCTAGAGTTGCTTTATCTAACATATTTGCCTTACAATTACAAGGTGCACAAGTTAAAGTTTGTGGGCCAACAACCTTAATTCCTAAATATATTTCTAGTTTAGGAGTTGAAGTAGAAACCAACCTTAAAAAAGCTTTAGAATGGTGTGATGTTGCCAATGTTTTAAGAGTGCAACATGAGAGAATGGATATTAAATATTTTCCATCAACTAGAGAATACACACAACTTTTTGGCATTAATCAAGAAATTTTAAATAATCTTGGCAAGAAAATTGTGATTATGCATCCAGGACCTATAAACAGAGGTGTAGAAATTACAAGCGATGTTGCAGATTCTAATGATTCTATCATTTTAAATCAAGTAGAAAATGGTGTAGCTGTTAGAATGGCTGTAATTTATTTATTGGCTCAGCAAATTAAAAGGTAAAAGTTGGAAGTGGGAAGTTGGAATAAAAATTAATACATGAAAATAGCAAAAAAAGAAAATTATATACTTATTTCTTCAGATGAAAATACGCTTTCAGATTTTTATAGGTCTTTTATAATTGAAGAAAAAAAACTTCAAAAAGAACACATTATCGTTCAAGTTTCTCACAATATTAACGCATCAAGTAAAGATTTTTTACTATTTTTGGATATAGCTGTTCAAAAAAAGGAAAATGGCACATCTTTTGTTATCATAAGTAAAGATGTAGATATAGATAATTTTCCTGAAAACTTTAACATTGTGCCTACTTTGCAAGAAGCAGAAGATGTTTTAGAAATGGAAGCTATGGAAAGAGAATTAGGATTTTAAACAAACAATATGATTAAAAAAATACTTTTTATTTTATTTTTAAGTATTGCTTCTTTGGGTTTTTCGCAAGAAAAATCTATCGATGGTTTATCAGCTGCTCCTAACCCATTTACAAATTCTACAAAAATCAGTTTTACATCTACAACAAATGCAACCTTATTTTTTACGGTTAAAAATGTTTTAGGAAAAACGGTTTATAAAAAAAATATTAAAACAAAATCTGGTAAAAACACGATTACTTTTTATAAAAACGATTTACCTACAGGAATGTACATTTACAGCATTAGAGGTATAGAAAAAGTTATTTCTAAACGTTTTGTAATTAGATGAGTCTAAACTTAACTATTTTAGGTTGTCATTCTGCCACTCCTAGAATTAATGCTTTCCCAACTTCTCAATATTTAGAAATTAACAATCGTCATTTTTTGATTGATTGTGGTGAAGGCACTCAACGTCAAATGCGAAAATATAAAGTAGGTTTTGCAAAAATCAATCATATTTTTATTTCTCATTTACACGGAGATCATTTTTATGGTTTGGTAGGTTTACTCTCTACTTATGGCATTTTAAGCCGAGAAAAAGAATTGCATATTTATGGTCCAAAAGGGATTAAAGAAGTTACTTTATTGCAATTAAAAATATCGCAATCTCACGCAAAATATACAATGATTTTTCACGAGTTATTATCAAAAGAAAGTGAACTTATTTTTGAAGATGATAAAGTTTCTGTAAGCACTATTCCTTTAAATCATAGAGTATATACTAATGGCTATTTGTTTACAGAAAAAGAAAAACCTAGGAAATTGTTTATGGATAATATTAACAATTATGAAGAAATTGACAAAGCAGATTACCTAAATATAAAAGCAGGAAGAGATATTACTTTATCAACAGGAGAAATTATACCAAATGCTGAATTAACTCTCACTCCCAAAAAACCTTTAAGCTTTGCTTTTTGCAGTGATACAAGTTACAAACCAGATATTGTACCAATCATAAAAAATGTAGATTTATTATATCATGAAGCTACTTTTTTAGCAGACAGAGAAGATTTGGCAAAGAAAACAAAACACTCTACATCAAAACAAGCTGCACAAATTGCTAAAGATGCCAATGCAAAACAACTAGTTATAGGTCATTATTCAGGTAGATATAAAGATATTTCTATCTTTAAAAAAGAAGCCCAAGAAATTTTTGACAATACAGAATTGGCAGAACCAGGTATTGTTTTTAGTATTGATTAGTACTTAATAAAACTAAAGTACACGCAATTTCACTTTCAATATTATTTTGTTGCAATAATTTTACAAACTCCATATTTTCAGTTCCTGGATTAAAAATAACTCTTCTTGGTTGTAAAGAAATGATATAATCATAATACTCTTCTTGCCTTTTTGAGTTTAAATACAAAGTTACAGTGTCAACATTTTTAAAGTCGATTTTCTCAGTTACTATTGCTACATTCTCTACTTTTCCTTTTTTTAAACCAAGAGCTAAAACAGGTACATTTTTACCTATTAAACGTTTAATAGCCATATTAGAATATCTAATTTCTTTTAAGGATGCTCCTAAGACTAATGTTGCGTTTTTCATATGTTAATGATACGTTAAACAAAGTTAATACTTGTAACAAAGATAAACATTAGGTCGTCTAAACTGCATTCAACCGAAAAAAAAAATCAACCCAAAATGAAAAAATTATTACTGATTGCAGTACTATTAGTATCTGCAAATTCTTTTGCACAAATGCCAAAAGAAGCACTTTTAAAACCTGGTATTATTACTGGTAAAGTTATAGATAGCAATACAAAAGAGGCTTTACCTTATGTAAATATTGTTGTTAGAGATATGGCTAAAAAAATTCTAACTGGAGGTATTACAGATGATAATGGAATCTTTAAAATTAAAGACCTGCCAAAAGGAAATAGTTTAGTAGAAGTACAATTTATTGGTTATAAAATATTTTCTAAGAAAATAAACATCACTAATAAAAACAAGAATATTAATCTAGGTACTATTGGTTTAGAAGAAGATGCAGCAAGTTTAGATGAAGTTGTAGTTAGAGCAGAAACTTCTACTGTAATACAGAAAGTAGATAGAAAAGTGATTAATGTTGGTAAAGATTTAACTTCTGCTGGAACAACAGCTTCAGAATTATTAAACAATGTGCAATCTGTAAGCGTAGATAGCCAAACAGGAAATATTAGTTTACGTGGTAACTCTAATGTACGTGTTTTGGTAGATGGTAGACCTACTAATATTCCTGTTGCAGATTTGTTAAAACAGATTCCTTCTTCTTCTATAAAAAGTATTGAGTTAATTACAAATCCGTCAGCTAAATACAATCCTGAAGGAATGAGCGGGATTATTAACATCATCTTAAATAAAAACGCAAATATGGGCTTTAATGGTTCTGTAGATGGTGGAATTACTGCTGGACATTATGTACGTTACAATGCATCTACCAATATGAACTATAAAACAGGAAAAGTAAATTTCTTTCTAAATTATGGTCACAATAGTGGAGATAATTTAAACTTTGGTTTTGTGGATAGACCTGGAGTAAACAATCAAAATTTTAGGTTTGTAAACACGAATCTATCAAACCTAGTAAAGTTTGGTGCAGATTTTTATTTGAATGATAAAAATACATTGTCTGTCTATACCAATCAAAATTGGTTTGAAGGCAGTGTAAATGGTTCTGCAAATATTTTTGATACGAATGGTAATGCATTAATATTATCACCAAACAATCAGAAAAACAATTCGCCAACAGGAACTTATAACATCAACTATAAATTAGATTTTGAGAAAAAAGGTCATAATTTAGAATTTGAAGCAACCTATTCTAATACAGATGCAACTAGTGATTTAGAAAACAGAAACACACTTCAACAAACAACAGATTCAGATTTTAAAGTGTTTAATTATTTTAATGATATTGGCAATGAAAGAAGTAATACTTTGGTAAATTTAGATTATACAAACCCACTTTCTGATAAAACAAAATTAGAATTAGGTTTAGAATATAGAACAGATAAAACAGAAAATACCAATATTACAGATCAAGAAATTTACACTTTTGATGCCAATAACAACATTAATGGAACCACTTTAATTGGGAATTCTAATTTCGATTTTAAGAGAAATATTTATTCTGGATATATAAATTACGCGACTTCATTCGATAAATTTACAATGCAATTAGGTGCAAGATTAGAAGATTTTAATGTAGAAGGTAATTTTAAAAGAGATGGTCAAAACCCAGATCCTGTTACAGATCATATTTTTACGGTTTATCCATCTGCGTTTTTTACATTTAGTCCATCACAAAAAAACCAATATCAATTTAGTTATAGTAGAAGAGTTGATAGACCAGGAATTGGGCAAGTAAACCCAATTAGAGAATGGGGTACACCATTAATTGTTTCAATTGGTAACCCAGATTTAGTACCCCAATTTACCAACTCTTTCGAGTTGAATTATACAAGACAAATTAAAGGTGGCAACCTTACTTTTGGTACTTTTTACAGAAAAATAACAGACGTAATTTCTAGAATTACCAATAGAGATCCTGCAAACCCAGAAGTAGGTCAAATTTTATCTTTTACCAACTTTAGTGATACAGATGCTTATGGTGTAGAATTTTCTGCCAATTTTAAAATGTATAATTGGTGGAGAGTAAACTCTAGTATGGATTTTTACTCACAAGAACAATTAGGAAACATTAATAATACTGGCGCAAATGCTAGTCAATTATCAGTACAAAATAATGTTTTTAATGCAAGGGTTAGCAATAGTTTTACAGCAACTAAAAACTTAAGATTTCAATTATTTGCTATGTATAGAGGCCCACAAAAAGACATTCAATGGGATGTAGAAAATATGTGGATGGTAAATGCTGGTGCAAGTTGGACAGTTTTAAATGGAAAAGGAACTGTAAACTTACGTTTTAATGATATTTTTCAGGGGATGAAATTCGCCTTTAATTCAACAAATCCTTTTGTACAAAATGGGCAATTTAATTGGGAAAGTAGAACTACCTATTTAGGTTTTAATTACAGATTTGGTGGAGGAAAAAACAAAGCAAAATCTCGAAGAAGAAGAGATAATAGAGAAAAAGATGGTGGTGGTGGTTTCTTTTAAAACCAGAAGCTCACAGCTTTATTAAGTATAATTATTTGAATAAAATCTCAAATTCTTGAAATTCAAGATTTGAGGTTTTTTTATATCATAATTTTAACTATTTTTAACAAAATTTTGTGATTTTAATGTTTTGCTATGAACCTCACAAATTTTGATAAAAAATATGAAAAAGAACACAACCCTAATTCTGTTATTATTATCATTTTCATTTTTTGCCCAAACTACCAATAATAGCGGAATCATTTCTGGAAAAGTCACAGATTCTAAATTAAAAAAAACAATTCCTTATGTAAATATTGTTTGTAAGGATAAACTGAAAACCATTATTAATGGTGGAATTACAAACGATAAAGGAATGTTTAAAATAAAAAAACTTCCTTTAGATTCTATTTTTATTGAGATACAATTTATTGGTTATAAAACTGTAAAAAAAATAGTTGTTTTATCAGAAAATCTACCAAAAATTGACTTACAAAATATTATTCTTGAAGAAAATATCAATCAATTAAAAGAAATTGTGATAGCATCAGAAATTTCTACTATTGTTCAAAAAATTGATAGAAAAGTGATTAATGTTGGTAAAGACTTAGCAGCTGCAGGTACAAACTCTTTACAAATGTTAGAAAACATTCCTTCTGTTCAGGTAGATTTTCAATCTGGAACTATTAATTTAAGAGGAAATGATAATGTTAGAGTTTTAATTGATGGAAAGCCATCTAATTTATCGCCTTCAAAATTATTAAAACAAATTCCTTCAGCATCTGTAAAAAGTGTAGAATTAATTACGAATCCTTCAGCAAAATATAATCCTCAAGGTATGAGTGGTATCATCAATATCATCCTTAAAAAAAATACCACAATTGGTTTTAATGGTACAGTAAATTTTGGTGCAGAACATAGCATAAATACAAGACCAACTACTTCTTTAGATTTGAATTATAGAAAAGGAAAAGTAAATATCTATGCAAATTACAGTTTAGATTGGGGTAAATTCGAGACTTTTGCTTTGTTTGATAGAAATGACAAAAACCTAAGACAAAACATCGATTATGTAGACAATACAGTTAGCAATTTTTTAAAAACAGGAGTCGACTTTTACATCAACAAAAAAAATACATTGTCTTTTTATGCATCACAAAGTTTTGCGAATACAGATTTTAACATCAATACTAAAATTTTAGAAAATGGCGCTTTAACTTTTAACGCACCAAATACATCTAAATACAACACAAAAGAGCAGACATACAATATTGATTATAAGTTAGATATAGATGATAAAGGACAAAACTTAGAGTTTGAATTTAATTATACAAAAACGACAAATCCTGAAGAAGATTTTATTAAAGAAACTATAAATTCTAATTCTAAAGTATATAATTATACCAACAATATTACCAATAATATAGATACTTATTTAGCAAATATAGATTATGTAAAACCCATTTCTGGTGGAAATTTAGAGCTAGGTTTAGAAGCAAATATTCAGAAAGTTTTTAACAATATTATTACAGATCAAGAAATAGAAACTGGTGTAAATCCTGCTACAGATTTAAGAGGGAATTCTACATTTAATTATGATAGAAATATTTATTCTGCCTACATTAATTTTACCAAAGAATTTAAAAAAATAGCTTTTCAAACAGGTTTGCGTTTCGAACACTTTAATGTAAACGGATTATTTTCTAACACACAACAAACTTCTAAAGAACCTTATTCTGACAAGATTTTTACAGTTTACCCTTCTGCATATCTAACCTATTATGCTTCTGATAAAAACGAGTTTCAAATTGGGTATAGCAGGAGAGTAGACAGGCCAGGAATTGAGCAAGTTACTCCAATTCAAGAATGGGTTTCTCCACTATCTATTTCTATTGGTAATAGAACTTTAGAACCACAATTTACCAATTCTTTCGAAGCAAATTATACAAGAAATATAGACAAAGGTTATTTGTCTTTTGGTACTTTTTATAGAAAAACATCAGACGTAATTGGTAGAATTATAAATATTGATACCTCTAACAACGATAGACAAATTCTTTCGTATGCAAATTATAATACTGCAGATAGTTATGGTGTAGAGTTTTCTTCTAGTTTTAAAATAAAAAAATGGTGGAGTTTTATAACTAGTTCTAGTTTGTATATTCAAGACAGTCAAGGAATTATCAACAACAAAAATGAACGTATAAAAAACACATTATTTACGCTTTCATTAAACAATAATTTTAAAGCCTCAAAAAAATTAAGTTTTCAACTTTCTACAAGATATAGAGGAAGAAAAGAAAATGTACAATTTAAAATAAACCCTTATTTTATTGTAAATGCTGCTGCTCAATTATCTGTTTTAGGCGGAAATGGCTCAATTTCTTTAAGAGGAACTGATATTTTTAATGGATATAAATTAGATTTTACTTCTACAAATCCTTTTTCTCAAACAGGGCAATATACTTTAGAATATAGTTCTATTTATCTCGGTTTTTCTTATGATTTTGGTTCTGGAAAAAACAGAGCCAGAGATAGAAAATACAGAGAGAAAAACGAAACCCAAGGAAGTGGAGGCGTTTTGTAAATAGCAAAGATTAAATTAATTATTTAGTAGCTTCAAATGATGCTTTTAGAGCCACACCAACATTTACCAAACAAAAAAGAAATATAAGAACTCCATTTATCCAAGAATTTGGAAAAAGAATAAATTTTACAAAAATATTTAAAATAAAAATTAGTAAAAAGAGATTAGAAATAAGTAGTATTAATTTATATTTTGTTTTCATTCTATATTTTAAATCACAAATATATGCAAACGATAACTATATATTTTTTTACTTTTAATTGAAATAGTACTAGTTATTAAAATATAGTAATTTTCAAAATAATGGGAATTATAAAAGAAATAAGAGAAAAATCTGGTTTTAAACAAGCAGAACTTTCAAAAAAGTCAGGTTTATTCTTAAGAACTATTTAACGTTTAGAAGCTAAAAATAAAGAACCTAAAGGGCATATTTTAAAGCGCTTACTGAAGCCTTTAACATAAACCTGTTTTCTTCAGAATCAATTTATAACCAATCAGTAATCTAAAGAAGTAGATATTACATTTATCAATTTTATCTTTTTTAGGCATTCCTTTTAAGAATATTATTTTCCCTTTTATACTTTGGCGAAAAAATCATTCATTTAAATTTATAAATGAAGTAGGAATGTGTATTGTGAATTTTCAAATCTTCTTTTAAGTAGCAGTATTTTTTGCTTAAATTTTCTTTAATAACACACATCATTTTTAAGTTTTATTTACGCTTTATTAGTTTAACGTTTTTATTTTATTCAGTAAAATAATTCAACTTAATAATTTCGATTCCTTAAATATTCCTTTTTGCTTAATTTAATATTAAAACCTTAATTGCTGTAAAATTGTTGTTATAAATTTATAGGTTTTCAAATAGTTTTCTTCTTTATTCGATTTAAGTAAATAAAACTATTTTTTAAATATATTAATCGTAATATTGCAATAAACAAATTAAAGTGGGTTTAACGAAGTCAGAAATATTTACAGAAGAGCAAAATAAAATCGCAGCCATTGCAAAAGTGTTAGGACATCCTGCAAGAATTGCCATTTTAGAGTTTTTAATCAAACTAAAATCTTGC
>JBGCFX010000291.1:0-10241 GCA_045110395.1 Polaribacter sp. | reverse complement strand
TAAAAAATCTGAAAGATTAAAAAATATGATGATGATTGCACTTGGGCAATCTAAGATGGTAAAAAGACCTTTTTCTGGTTTTTTACATATTGTTGTTTATGTAGGTTTTATCATCATAAACATAGAAGTTTTAGAAATTATTATTGATGGTTTATTTGGCACTCACAGAGTTTTTCAACCAATTATTGGCAATAAAGTTTATGGTCTTTTAATTGGGGTTTTTGAGGTTTTAGCAGCTTTGGTATTTGTAGTAGTCATTATTTTCTGGTTGCGAAGAAATGTTTCTAATATTAAAAGATTTTTAAGTAAAGAAATGAAAGGCTGGCCAAAGACAGACGGAAATCTAATTCTGTATTTCGAAATGGTTTTAATGACGCTTTTTATAGTGATGAATGCTACAGATATTCCATTTCAACAAGCAGGAATAGGAAATCCAATAAGTCAATTTGTAGCACCAATTTTTGATGGGTTTTCTTCAGAAGCAATTCATACCATAGAAAGATCAGCTTGGTGGATTCACATTTTGGGAATTTTAGTTTTCTTAAACTACCTATATTATTCAAAACATTTGCACATATTATTGGCTTTCCCAAACACGTATTTTGCGAATTTGAACCCAAAAGGACAATTCAATAATTTAGAATCTGTTACTAACGAAGTAAAATTAATGATGGATCCAAGTGCAGATCCATATGCAACTCCAGAGCTTGGAGCAGAAGAAGCTGTACCAGAAAAATTTGGTGCATCAGAAGTAACCGATTTGAATTGGGTACAATTATTAAATGCATATACCTGTACAGAATGTGGTAGATGTACATCTTCTTGCCCAGCAAATTTAACAGGTAAAAAACTATCTCCTCGTAAAATTATGATGGACACAAGAGATCGTTTAGAAGAAGTTGGTAGAAATATAGATGCAAACAAAGGAACTTTTGTAGATGATGGTAAACAGTTGTTAAACGATTATATATCTCCAGAAGAACTTTGGGCGTGTACAAGTTGTAATGCTTGTGTAGAAGAATGTCCTGTAAACATAGATCCATTATCTATAATTATGGATATGAGAAGATATTTAGTGATGGAACAAAGTGCAGCACCACAAGAATTAAATATGATGATGACTAATGTAGAGAATAATGGAGCTCCTTGGCAGTATAATCAACAAGACAGATTAAACTGGGCAAACGAAGAGTAAAATTTTGTAGTTTTTTAGACAACAATTTATTTCTTTTAATAATGAAACTCTTTAGAAAATCAAGATTTAGTAAATTAAAACAAAATAAAATAGCTTCTTATTTAGTATATGCAATAGGAGAGATTTTTTTAGTTGTTTTAGGGATTTTAATAGCGGTTTACATTAACAATAAAAACGAAGAAAGACAAAAAGAAAAAGAGCTAAAAAACATATTTTATATTATTAAGAACGATTTATTAAACGATATTAAAGAAGCAAAAGAAATTGTTTTAATAGAAGAAAATAAAAAAGAGTTATATCATAGTTTTTTTAGTAATAAATTAACTGTAGAAGATTACAAAGAAAATTATCAGTTAAGAAAATTAATATTCGGTTATTTTGAAATCTCATTTAATAGAAGAGGTTTTAATTTATTAAATGAATTTAAAAATATTGATAAATCAAAAGATAGTTTAATAATTAAATCAATAGAGCTTTATACACATAGAATTGATGAGGTTATCGCAGATGATGAGTTAAGAGATATAGAGTTTAAGGAAACCTTTAATTATTGGAAATCTCAAGATTGGTGGTTCGATTATTTAAACAACATTTCAAATAAAGATTCTTTTAACTCTAAAGAGTTTATTGATTATGTTTTAAATAGTAAAGATTATAGGAACAGAGTTTCTTCTTGGCATTTTGTTAATAAATTTGCATTTATACCAGAGTTAGAAAGATTTATAGAAGAAGCCGAAGAAATTGTTGAAATTATAGCGTTAAGAAAAAAATAAAAAAATATCAGTTTTTATAATTTTGCTTTTTTTTTACAGATTATTTAAGAACAAATAACTAAACACATAATATGATGAAAGTACCAACAATGGCGGAAATGATGGCTCAAGGCAAACAACCAGAAGTGTTATTTTGGGTTGGAGCTGCAGGAAGTTATGATGATAGAGCAAAGAAAATAAGTAGAGCGTTTGTAAAAATATTGCATCAAGCTAATGTAGATTTTGCAGTTCTAGGAACTGAAGAAACATCTACAGGAGATACAGCAAAAAGAGCAGGAAATGAGTTTTTGTTTCAAATGCAAGCTATGATGAATATCGAAGTTCTAAATGGTTACGAAATTAAAAAAATTGTGACTTGCGATCCTCATTCTTTCAATACATTTAAAAATGAATATCCTAGTTTAGGAGGTGATTACGAAGTTTTTCATCATACACAATTCATACAAAATTTAATTTCTGAAGGTCGTTTAAAAATTGACGATACTACTTTAAAAGGAAAAAAAGTAACGTTTCACGACCCTTGTTATTTAGGAAGAGCTAATGAAGTGTATGAATCTCCAAGAGATTTAATAAGAAGATTGGGTGTAAATCTTACAGAAATGAAACGTCATAAAGAAACTGCTTTATGTTGTGGTGCAGGAGGTGCACAAATGTTTAAAGATGCAGAGCCAGGAACTAAAGAAGTAAATGTTTTAAGAACGGAAGATGCTTTAAAAACAAACCCAAATATTATTGCTACAGGTTGCCCATATTGTAATACTATGCTTACAGATGGTATAAAATTTAAAGAAAAAGAAGTAGAAGTTGTTGTAAAAGATATTGCAGAACTTATTGCTGAAGCTAATAAATTATAAAAGATGAAAAAGAAATTAGTACTATTATTTTTTGCTCTATTATCTTTTTCGGTTTTCTCACAGAAAAAGACAGCTTTAGATAAAGTATCTAAAGAAACCTGTACATATTTAGAATCTAAAGAATTTGCAGAAATTGATAAACAACTGAAAACAGCGAGTTTAGGAATTTTCATTTTTAAGATGTATGATAAATATAAAAAACAACTAAATAAAGAAGGAATTGTTTTAGACTTATCTAAAGGAAAAAATGGAGGTAGGGAATTTGGAGAAAAAGTAGGAATGAATATGGTGCAATTCTGCCCAGAGGCGTTAATGCTTTTAGCAGGTGATGATGATGATGAGGATGAAACTGAACTTGAGGAAATAGAATTTTCTGTTTCAGGACAATTAAAATCGATTAATGGTGATGATTTAAGTGTTATTTCTTTAAAAGATGATACAGGAAAAACGCAAAAATTTATCTGGTTGAATAATTTTGAAGGTTCAGATAGATTAATTAATTCAGAAAAAACAAGAGATTTAGAAGTAACCATTTTCTATAAATCTGTAGAAATATACTCTCCTAAACTAAAAGAATATATTGTAAGAAAACAAGTAACTAAAATTGAGTATTTAGATTAGTAATACTTAAAGATAGTGTAACTTTAAAAGAAAAAGAAGCTTGAGGTTATTTTAAAATATTACAGTAAGAAAAAAATTATAACAATGAAAAACATTATTTTATTTTTAATCACAGGGTTTGTTTTTATTTCAACGAGTGAATTATCTGCCCAAGAAGAAGATAATTATATTAAAGTAATAGCAAAAAGTTTACCAAGTAATTATCTTAAATCTAATGCTACTTTATTTTTTACAATACAAATTGGTGCATACAGAAATGAAAATAAAACTTTAGAAAATGTAGACAATATAATTATTACTAAAGAAGAAGACAAAATTACTAGATATCGATTAGGAGAATTTCCCACCTACGAAGAAGCAATAGAGTTTAAGAGAATTGTTTTAAGTGTTTGTGATGATGCTTTTATTGTTGCAATAAAAGATGGAGAGCGTATTCATATAAAAGAGGCTCTAAAAAAATCCGTTACTATTCAATAAACATTTAAGAAATTAATAAGTAAGTGTATTTAGACTTGATTATAAGTATCAATATAAATAACTAGGTTAGAGTAATTAAAATTGTAGAAATTAATAAATTATGAAAAATCATTGCATTTACTTTTTTACCATTTTTTTGATGATTTCTTGTGGTAAAAAAGAAGAAAAAAAAGATGTATTAGAGGTTTCAGAGCCAAAAATAGAGCAAATAATTTCTGAACCTGTAAATGTTGTAGATGAAGTTCCTGAACTTATTTTTACAGTTCAAATAGCTGCTTCAAAATTAGAGAAATCTAGGTTTTCAAATGTAGAGAATGTTAATATTTATAATGAGGATGAATATATAAAATACAGATTAGGAGAATATACTACTTACAAAGAAGCAAGAAAAAATAGAGCGATATTAAGAAGAATATATAATGGTGCTTTTGTACAAGCTTTAGAAAACGGAAAACCAATACATATTAAAGAAGCTTTAAAAAATTAGTACTACACCAATATATGAGTTTTTCAAATTATATTAAAGCTGCTCGTTTAAGAACATTACCTTTATCTATTTCTGGAATTATTGTTGGGAGTGCTTTTGGTTACCAAGATTATATGTATAGTACTTTGCATCTTGGAGTTCCTGAATATTCAAGATTTTATTTAACTAAAATTTTTTGGTTAGCAATTCTAACCACAATAGGTTTCCAAGTTTTATCAAATTTTGCCAATGATTATGGAGATGGAATAAAAGGCTCTGACAAAAACAGAACAGGAGAAGCAAGAATGGTTTCTTCAGGAGCTATTACTCCTAAACAAATGAAATCTGCAATGATAATTACTTCAATTATCACTTTAATGATTGCTTTATTACTAATTTACACAGCTTTTGGTAAAGAAAATTTCGGATATTCTATCTTGTTTTTCGGTTTAGGAATCGCATCTATAGCAGCAGCCATAAAATATACAGTTGGTAATTCAGCTTATGGTTATTCTGGTTTTGGTGATGTTTTTGTATTTTTGTTTTTCGGTTTGCTAAGTGTTGTAGGAAGTTATTTTTTGTACACAAAGAATATCAATTTTAAAATATTTTTACCTGCAATTTCTGTTGGTTTATTAAGTACTGCAGTTTTAAACTTGAATAATTTAAGAGACAGAGAAGAAGATAAAAAGAACAATAAAAATACATTGGTTGTAAAATTAGGAAGTGAAAAAGCAAAAAAATATCATTATTTTTTAATTTTAGGAGCTTTAGCCTCAGCTTTAAGTTATGTTTTTTTAGACTTTAAAACGTTATATCAATTACTATTTTTAGTAGCATTTATTCCGTTGATAAAAAATATGATTACTGTTGCTAAAAATAAAATTCCTGCAGAATTAGACAGCGAACTTAAAAAAGTAGCATTAAGCACTTTCTTTTTTGCGATTCTTTTCGGAATTGGAAATACTTTTTTTTAAAGTTTGATATTGGATTATTATTTTTAATTCGTGAATTAGTGGCATTTTTTAAATTTATATATGAAAACAATAAAAGTAATTTTAGTAATTATCACAGCAGTAATATTGGTATTCCTTTTAACAGGTTTATTTGTAAAAGATACGAATTACTCTGCTCAGGTTTCAATAAAGAAACCAATTTCAGAAGTTTTTAAAACATTTAATCAACCAGGAAATGTGCAAAAGTGGATTCCAGAAATAATATCTATAGACACTTTAAATCTAAATCCAGGTTTTACAGGCAGTGAATTTAAAATGGTTGTAGAAAATCAAGGACAAGAAATTACAATGACAGAAAAAGTAATGGCTTATATACCCAATGAAAAAGTAACCTTGTTCTTTGATGCAGAAAATATGCTAAAAAAAGATGATTATCTTTTTACAGAAAAAGATGGTATTACAACAATTACTCTAAATGCAAGTTGTCAAAGTGATTCTTATATAATGGCTTGTATTTTTCCTTATTTTAAAAGTACTTTTAAAGAACAAGACCAAACTTATTTAGATAGTTTTAAAAACTACATCGAAAAAGAAGAATAGGTAACGTCAGTTCGAGTGATTTTGCTTTTTCGTAAAATTGTTTCCGAAATTTCGGAAGAGAACTTTATTAAGAATCATAAATTATATTTAATTGATAAAAGCAACCTACAAAAAATATATTTTAAATTTTAAAAACCCAAGTGGCACTTCTCGTGGAATTTTAAAAACCAAAGAAACTTGGTTTATCATTTTAGAAGAAAATGGTCAAATAGGAGTAGGAGAAACAGGTTTGTTTAGAGGTTTAAGTATTGATGATGTAACTAATTACGAAGAAAAATTAAAATGGGTTTGTAAAAATATTCATTTAGGTTTAAAATTTTTACTAAAAGAACTCTTAGAGTTCCCATCAATTCAGTTTGGATTAGAACAAGCATTTTTATCACTAAAAAGTAAAAATAAATTTCAGTTATTTCCATCTCAATTTACAAAAGGAAATAATGCAATTCCAATAAATGGTTTAATTTGGATGGGAGAAAAGCAGTTTATGAAAAACCAAATTAAAGAAAAATTAAAAACGGGTTTTTCTTGTATTAAAATGAAAATTGGTGCCATTGATTTTGATACGGAAATAGAGCTGTTGAAATCGATTAGAAAAGAATTTTCATCCAAAGAAATAGAATTAAGAGTAGATGCAAATGGCGCTTTTAATCCTAAAAATGCCTTAGAAAAATTAAAAAGATTATCAGACTTAGAAATTCATTCTATAGAACAACCTATAAAACAAGGTCAAGTTGAAGAAATGGCAAAACTGTGTGCTAAAACCCCTTTGCCAATTGCTTTAGATGAAGAGTTGATTGGTGTTTTTTCATCAACAAAAAAAGCAGCATTATTACAAACCATAAAACCACAATACATTATTTTAAAACCAAGTTTAATTGGTGGTTTTGCAGGAAGCAAAGAATGGATTAAATTTGCAGAACAAAATAAATGTGGTTGGTGGATTACTTCTGCATTAGAAAGTAATATTGGTCTAAATGCAATTGCACAATTCACATACACCTTAAAAAGCAAATTGCCTCAAGGTTTAGGAACTGGAGGTTTGTTTACAAATAATTTTGAGAGTCCATTATTAGTAAAAAATGGAACTTTAGAGTATAATACATCAATAAATTGGAATTTTAATTTAATCTAAAAGTGAATACTAAATAAAAGGATATTAAAAAAATGAACTACATACAACAAGCATATAAAGGTAAAAACGAATGGTATCATTGGCTTTTAACCATTCTCTTAGTTTTTATTGGTTGGCAAGCTATTGGTGTTATTCCTTTGTCACTTGTTGCATGGAAAAAAGTAGGAAATCTTGACGACTTTATGAAAGCTGCAGAAGACAGCTTTATGTCTATAGGATTAAATAGTAATTTACTCTTATTTTTAATGATATTAATGTTTTTTTTAGGGTTTATATTCCTTTTAATAGGCGTAAAATATATTCATAAAAGAAGTATTACTTCTTTAGTAACTAGCAGAGAAAAAATAGATTGGAAACGATTTTGGTTTGGTTTTTTTATTTGGGGTATTATTGCTTCTATTACCATAACTGCAGGAATTTTTTTAGCACCAGAAAATTATGTGTGGAATTTTAATGCAGTTCCTTTTTTTATATTATTAGCAATATCTATATTGTTTTTACCTTTTCAAACCAGTTTTGAAGAGTTATTGTTTAGGGGCTATTTTATGCAAGGTTTAGGTATTGCAACACTAAATAAAAGGTTTCCACTTTACCTTATCATTACTTTTGCTACCATTCTTGTTTATATATTTAGAGGTAGTTTTAACATAGAAGGTTTTGAGGTTTTTGTACTTTCTGCAGTCGTTTTTTTAGCCCAATTTTTCTTGATAGATGATAAGTTTCTAAATTCTAAATTTAATGCAACTTTAATTATTTTTTTTAAAACAACGCTAACTCCACTAATAATTACTTCAGTAACTTTTGGTCTATTACATGGTGCAAACCCAGAAGTAGAAAAGTTAGGGCCAATTGCAATGGTATTTTATATTGGTACAGGTTTTTTCTACGGAATTACAACTTTAATGGATGAAGGTACAGAATTATCCTTAGGTTTACATGCTGTAAATAATATGGTAGCTGCCTTTTTTGTAACTACAGATTGGACCGTTTTTCAAACTGATGCTTTGTATAGAGATATTTCAGAGCCATCTGTAGGTTGGGAAATGTTTTTTCCTGTATTGGTTTTATATCCGTTAATATTATTTGTTTTTTCTAAAAAATATGGTTGGCAAAATTGGTCAGAAAAACTAGCAGGTAAAATTGAGAAACCAGCTTTTTTTACAAAAAATTATGATGCATTAGAAAATATTGGGCAAGAATAAATTACATAAAAAGTTTCAATTAAATGGGATTTCATTTACTTCTGTTGATGAATTATTAAAGTATTCATTAAGCTTTTCTGAAGAAATTCATCTATTTTTAAATGATTGGTTTTCTAAAGACAATTTCATTCTAGTACAAACTTCTGGCTCTACAGGAAAACCAAAATCAATTCAACTTCAAAAAGAGTTGATGGTAAATTCTGCTTTGGCAACAGGTACTTTTTTTGATACAAAAGAAAATACAAAAGCGCTTTTATGTTTATCAACTAAATACATTGCTGGTAAAATGATGTTGGTAAGAGCTCTAACTTTAGGTTGGCAATTAGATGTAGTTGTAGAAAGTTCAAGTCCATTAAAAACCATTGAAAAAAGCTACGATTTTTCTGCAATGGTGCCATTACAATTAGAAAATTCTTTAGAAAAATTAGATCAAATTAAAAAATTAATTGTTGGTGGAGGTGCAGTTTCAAATCAACTAAAAGAAAAACTACAAAACAAATCTGCAAAGATTTTTGCTACTTATGGTATGACAGAAACCATCACTCATATTGCTGTAAAAAAGTTGAATAATTTTTCTGACAATTTTATTTCTAACAAAGTAGAAAACTCTTTTTATCAAATACTACCAAACGTAACTATTTACAAAGATGCAAGAAATTGTTTGGTTATAGATGCACCAAAAGTTTCTAAAGAAATCATTTTTACAAATGATGTTGTCAATCTAATTTCTGATACTCAGTTTGAGTGGTTAGGACGTTTTGACAACGTAATTAATTCTGGAAGTATAAAATTGCAACCAGAAAAAATAGAAGAAGCACTTTCTAAAATAATAGAAAACCGCTTTTTTGTTGCAGGTATTCCTGATGATACATTAGGAGAAAAATTAGTTTTAATTATCGAAAATGTTATTTCTACGGATTCCGAAAATTCGGGAGAGAAATCTCTAAAATCAAAAATTTCGAAATTAACTTCGCTTTCTAAATTCGAAAAACCAAAACAAATTTATTTTATTGATAAATTCATAGAAACTGAAACAAAAAAAATCCAACGAAAAAAAACATTGGATTTAATTGAGTTCTAATTTTTACCTTTCAATATCATAAAAAGTACCATCATCAAACATTTGCTGAATCTGGTTTTTTCCTAGACCAAAAGGATCTGTAGTATAATTACTTTTTAAATCAATTTTATAAACACCACTAGTTTTATCTGTTTCGTAATCATTTTGTATCACAAAAATAGAATCTTTAGTAACTAATGAAATTTTAAGAGTTGAATAATAATTAGTGTCTACATTTTTAAATTTGATAACATCGCCAACTTTAGGTTCTTGTATATAATTAACAACTTCTTTATCGTGTTCTTTTATATTATAAACAATTAGCGAAATTAAAAGAGCAATTATAGCTAAACCAGACCAATACCAAATTGGTGTTTTAGCTTTTCTTTTTGCGTCTGCAGATGCATGGCGTAATTTTTCGTTCATCCCTTTAAAATCTAAAGTTACTTTACAGTTTGTACATTCTGTAAAAGCTTTTTTAGACATTGGGAAAACAGGGACCCAATATAAATAGCCATATTTTCCGTAAATAGAAATAGTATGAGGTACAATTTCATTGCAATTGTCGCATTTAATTCCGTTTGTTTTTTCTGTATGAATGTGTGAACCTTTTGTTCCGTAAAAAATCATAGTTATTTTTATTTTGAAGTGCTAAATATATAAAATTTGAGTAGTTAAATAATAGCAAACTAAATTAAAAAGCAACTTCACTCAGTCTAAAAGTTATTTCACTCATTGGTTGTTTTTTATACTTCTAAGCTTGTATAGTTTTATATCAACTTTAAAAAACAACCCATGAAAACCAAACTATTAATTTTTGTTTTGTGTATTAATTTTGCGTCAACACTATTAGCTCAAGAAATTCCAATTATTAAAGTAGGAGAAAAAAAACTGAATGTAAAAAG
>JBGCFX010000290.1:0-10858 GCA_045110395.1 Polaribacter sp. | reverse complement strand
CTACCTGACTTTTTACAAAACGAAGGCGATGTCTATTTCTTAGCATGGACGACTACTCCTTGGACGCTTCCTTCTAACACAGCACTAACTGTAGGTCCTAAAATTGATTATGTTTTAGTAGAGACCTATAATCAGTATACTTTCAAACCAATGAATGTTGTTTTGGCTAAAAATTTAGTCGCTAAACAATTTGCAGGAAAGTATAATCAGGTGGAATCAAAACCTGAACTTATTGAATATAAATCGGGCGATAAAAAGATTCCGTTTTATGTGGTAAAAGAATTCGTAGGTAAAGATCTAGTAGGAATCAAGTACGAGCAACTTATTGATTTTGCGACGCCTTATCAAAATGCTGAACATGCTTTTAGAGTAATTTCTGGTGATTTTGTTACTACAGAAGACGGAACAGGAATTGTACACACAGCACCAACTTTTGGAGCAGATGATGCATTGGTTGCAAAACAAGCAACTCCAGAAATTCCGCCTTTATTAATTAAAGACGAGAATGATAATTTAGTTCCTTTAGTAGATTTACAAGGTAGATTTAGAAAAGAAATTAAAGATGATATTTATGGTTTTGCAGGAGAGTATGTAAAAGCAGAATATTTAAATGAAAAAGATTTTGAAGACGAATTAAAAATTCAGCAAGAAAAATTAACAGAAGTTTTAAAAAATCAAGATAAATATTTATCTGTTGATGAACGTTTAGGACTGAAATTAAAGAACGAAAACAAGGCTTTTAAAGTCGAAAAATACAAACACAGTTACCCAAATTGTTGGAGAACAGACAAACCAATTTTATATTATCCATTAGATTCTTGGTTTATAAAAGTGACTGATGTAAAAGATAGAATGCACTCTCTTAACAAAACTATCAACTGGAAACCTGAATCTACAGGAACAGGGCGTTTTGGAAACTGGTTAGCAAATGCAAACGATTGGAATTTATCACGATCTCGTTATTGGGGAATTCCATTACCAATTTGGAGAACAGAAGATGGTAAAGAAGAAATTTGTATTGGTTCTGTAAAAGAATTAAAAGCAGAAATGGCAAAAGCTGTTGAAGCTGGAGTTTTAGCAAAAGACATTTTTGAAGATTTTGAAGTCGATAATAATTCAGAAGAAAACTATGCAAAAATAGATTTGCATAAAAATATAGTTGATGAAATTGTATTAGTTTCAGCATCAGGACAACCAATGAAACGTGAAAGCGATTTAATTGATGTTTGGTTCGATTCTGGTTCTATGCCTTATGCACAATGGCATTATCCGTTTGAAAATAAAAATAAAATTGATGGAAATGAATCTTTTCCAGCAGATTTTATTGCTGAAGGAGTAGATCAAACAAGAGGTTGGTTTTATACTTTACACGCAATTGCAACTATGGTTTTTGATTCTGTAGCGTATAAAAACGTAGTTTCAAATGGTTTGGTTTTAGACAAAAACGGACATAAAATGTCTAAACGTTTAGGAAATGCAACAGATCCGTTTACAACATTATCAACTTATGGAGCAGATGCCACAAGATGGTATATGATTTCGAATGCAAATCCTTGGGATAATTTAAAATTTGATTTAGAAGGAATTGAAGAGGTAAAACGTAAGTTTTTCGGAACTTTATACAACACCTATTCATTTTTTACTTTATACACAAATATTGATGGTTTTGCTTATGAAGAAGCAGATATTCCACAAAATGAAAGACCAGAATTAGACAGATGGATTTTATCAGAATTACATACTTTAATCAATAAAGTTGATAAATTCTATGCAGAATATGAACCAACAAGAGCTGCAAGAGCCATATCAGATTTTACACAAGATTATTTAAGTAACTGGTATGTACGTTTAAGTAGAAGACGCTTCTGGAAAGGAACGTATGAAACTGATAAAATTTCTGCATATCAAACTTTGTACACGTGTATGAATACAATTGCCAAATTAAGTGCGCCAATTGCACCTTTTTTTATGGACAGATTGTATCAAGATTTAAACTCTGTTTCAGGTAAAGAAACATCAGAAAGTATTCATTTATCAGATTTCCCAAAATACGATGCTAGTTTTGTAGATAAAAGCTTAGAACGTAAAATGGAAAATGCACAAACAATATCGTCTTTAGTGTTATCATTAAGAGCAAAAGAAAAGATAAAAGTGCGTCAACCATTGCAAAAAATTATGATTCCTGTTGATAGTGAGCAACAAAAAGAAGAAATTTTTGCAGTTGCCAACTTAATTAAAAATGAAGTTAATATTAAGGAAATTCAGATTTTAGATGATGCTTCAGATATTTTAATCAAACAAATTAAGCCTAATTTTAAGGCTTTAGGTCCTAAGTTTGGAAAAGATATGCGTTTTATTGCAGCCCAAGTTCAACAATTTAACCAAGAAGATATTAACAAAATAGAAAAAGATAAAAACATTTCTTTAGAAATTAATGGAAAAAATATAACTTTGGATATCTCAGATGTAGAAATATCATCAAAAGATATAGAAGGTTGGTTAGTTGCAAATGAAGGATCGTTAACAGTAGCTTTAGATGTTACAATAACTGAAGAATTGCGCAAAGAAGGAGTTGCTAGAGAGTTGGTAAACAGAATTCAAAATGCACGTAAAGACACAGGTTTAGAAGTAACAGATAAAATTAAATTAACGGTTTTAAATTTCGAAAACCTACAAAATTCTATCAACGAGAATAAAGACTATATCATGAGTGAAACGTTAACCCAAGAATTGGTTTTTGTTGACGAGTTAGAAAATGGTACAGAAATTGAGTTTGATACCATAAAAAGTAGAATATTAATCGAAAAAATTTAAAAAAATGTCAGACGTTAAAGTAAAATATACAGAAGAAGACTTACAAGAGTTTAAAGCAATTATAGATAAAAAAATAGCAAGAGCAGAAGCAGATTTAGCTTTATTGCAAGCATCCTATAAAAATGATGCAAATAATGGTACAGATGATACTTTGTCTAACTTTAAATCTTTTGACGAAGGTTCTGAGGTTATGAGTAAAGAAGCAAATGTACAATTAGCAATTAGGCAAGAAAAGTTTATTAGAGACCTAAAAAACGCTTTATTACGTATAGAAAATAAAACCTATGGTGTTTGTAGAGTTACAGGTAAATTAATACAAAAAGAACGTTTAAAATTAGTACCTCATGCAACTTTAAGCATAGAAGCTAAGAGAAAACAATAAGTATAATTAAACAACATTAAGCTTCTTTTTTAAGAAGCTTTTTTTATGAAAAATTTTTTCTTAACCTTTTTTCTAATATCTTCTTTTATGGGTTTTACCCAGAAAAAAGTGATTAAAAAAATTGAGACAGCAGCTAAAGAAATTAATATTTATACAGCTGGTTTAGACAATATTATTTTAGAAAACTCAGAGACTAATTTCTTAGAAGTAACTTTAGTTGCAGAAAGTTATGACAATCAAATTATTAAATTAGAAAATAATAAGAATTTTGTAGACATAAAATTTGAGTTAGAAGGTGTAGAAATAAGAGAAGTTGTTTTTAGAAAATTCATTACCAAAAGATTGCAAAGAGCAACTGCAATTGTAAAAATACCACTTGGTAAAACAATAATTGTTTTTGGAGAAAACGTAGATATAGAATCTAAAAGTTTAAAAAATGATTTGGCAATTTATATAGAAAACGGAATTGTAAAACTCAATAAAATAAAAGCAAATACAATCCTTAAACTCTATTCAGGAAATGTGTATGCATCTATAAAAAAAACGAATATAGATGTAAGTTCTAAAGATGGTAAAATTAAAGTGGATACTATTTTACATCAAAAAAAATACCTAAATAAAAATATAGAATTTAAAAAAGAATTGAAAATTACTTCTTTAAGAGCAAATATTTTTTTAGAGAAGTTCTAATTTAGCAATTGTACAGAGTTGTTTTGCATAGTTAATTTTCTGTCTGTTTTTGAATCCAATTCATAAGCTCATCTTTATCTAAGGAATCCCAAGTAGATTGGGTATTTTTTATTTTAGATGAATTATCTTTAGGTTGCAATACAATTAATTCTGTATTTTCATTTCCTGCCAGTTTTAATTCCGCTAAAAAGCCAACCATATCTGTAGAGTTATTCTCATATAAGGTTCTTAGTTGTTTTGTTAACTTATATTTTATTGCTGGTTCTATATATGCTCTAATTCTATAGTCTTTATAAATCTTAACATTCTCATTCTTTTCATTAAAGTAGCTATATGAAGAAAAGTTATGATAATTTTTTGGATTCATTTTTGGTGTACCTCCCAAGTTCGTTTCCAATAGATAGTTTATAAATTTTGGTTCCCAAAGATCAATTCTATTAATTCTTATATCACGTTTATGTTGATACCATTTTCTTATAAAATCCATTGTGAAATTGCACATCACAATCCCTTTTATTTTAAGTTGAAATTTTAAATCATTCTCTTTCATAAATTTAATATATCTCATTGCTCTATGGCCAACTAAACTTGCTCCTAAAAAGAAAATGTTGTCATTTGGTAAATGATGTTTATCAAAAACTTCTCGAATTATTTTATGCGTAGAAATCATAGACGATTTAGAAAAGTAAAAATCAAGAGGGATTTCACTTGAAACAGATAATACAGCAAAACCTTTTTCTGATGCTTGAATGTACATCTGCTTTGAGTTCCTATTCTTTTTGTCAAACTTTGAATCTTCGAGAAAAATGAGCACACCTTTTACTTTCTTATTTTCAGGAAGCATTAGAGTATAACCCTTTTTAATAAAAGACATAAAGTCTTTTTCTCCTATTCCAACTCTTAGGCTATCATTTTTTGCTGGTTGGTAATATTCAACCATTTTCTGTGAAAAAGAGTTTGAGGTAAACCCTAAAAAAACGAATAATATTAAAGTGATTTTATGTTTCATTTTAGCTTTTATTATGAATCAAACCCAATGCTATTTTAAAACGGATAATTTTTTTAACAGATTCGTAAACTTGTGTTTTATAAGCTGCATCTTTATCCATTTCAGTTAAAATGGAATTGATAGTTTCCCTTTCATCAATTGGCATTAACAACATATCATTACCAGCTTTAGATGCTAAAAGTGGTGCATTATCAATTATAGTAACAGCTTTCATAATATTAAGAGCATCAGTAATAATTAAGCCTTTAAAGCCTAATTCTTCTTTTAACAAACCAGTAACTATTTTTCGAGAACAACTTGCAGGCAAATTATTTGTGCCATATTTTGTATTGTTTTTTATGGTGATATGAGCAATCATAATAGATAAAACTCCTTTTTTTATTAAAGGTGGATACATATTTAGCTCTTGTAATTCTCCATCTATATAAACCGATTTTTTATGTGTATCTCCTTTTACCAATCCATGGCCAGGAAAATGTTTTGCAGTTGCAATAATTCCTTGTTCTTGAGTGGTTTTTATAAATTGATTACTTAATTTAATAACTTTGTTTTTGTCATTGCCAAAACTTCTATCTCTTATAGCTTCATTTTCTGGACTAATATCTACAACTGGTGCAAAATTTTGATGAAAACCAATATCAAGCAATTGTTTGTTAATAATTGTAGCCACAGAATCTGATTGTTTTTCAGTTTTAATATCAATCGTATTTAGTAGAGGTTTTGTTCCTTTTAACCTACCATTAAACAAACTAGGTTCTGCATCAATAGAAAACAGAAGAGGTAATTGGTTTTTAGAAATACTAATTGCATTTAAACTATCAATCATTTTTTTATGACTTTCTGTTGTACCTTTTAAAAAAACAATACCACCAATTTTATTTTCTTTGGCAAGTTTGTAAACAATGCTTTTTGGTTTTCCTAATTCACCAGCAGAAGTTACAATCATTTGTGCAACTCTTTCTGTATCTGAAAGTGAATTGAAAATTTGATCTACTTTGTGTTCTAAAGCAGGATTGTATTCATAAAATTGATTTAATTTCTGGTTTTGTGCAATTGATGTGACAAATGTTAATAGCGTTAATTTTAGAATAAGTATTCGTTTTTTGTATTTCATATCACAAAGATGGTTATTTTAAAATCCATTTTATTAAATCATCAACATTAACTATAGACCAACTGTGTGGGTTTCTTTCTCCATTTGCTGTAAAACCTTTATTTTTTGTTTGAATTAATGTTGTTTTTTTCCAGTTTTTGTCTTCTAAAAGAGCGGTTGTTTTTTGAAGTGCAAAAGCATTCGTACTTTCAAAATCTGTTTGTCTATTTTGTTGATACCACAAAGTATCTGGTTCTACATAAAACCGAAGTTTCTTGTATTTTAAAGCATCAATATTACTTGTGTTTTCTGTTTTTAATGTGATAGGTGCAACTTTCTGAATATTGGCAAGTAAAGACTCATAAACACCAAATTTTTCTTCAAAATAGCTGATAATCCATTTTGGTTCTCCTAATCTTTCTTCAGAAAAATCCTTTCTTAAAAGATCTTTTTGTGAACTTTCATAGAGTGCATATAAATCTATTGGAGAATCTACGACAAAAACTCCTTTTGGGTTTATTTTAGAATTATTTTTTGCTAAAAAACTAGAAAGTGATAATGCAACTGTACCACCAATAGACATACCACCAATAAAAATATTATCAGTATTTAAGTTGTGTTCATCTACAATATCTTTGATGAGTTTCTCTAATTTTTCTGAATCGTCATCTTCTATCCATAAATGACGATTAAAGTTCATTAACAAAACAGAAATATTATTTTGCTTTGCTTTTTCTAGAATTTTAAAATCTCTTTTTGTTTCTTTTGCTGTACTTCCACCTCCAGGAAAAAGGATTAAAAGTGCTTCAGAGTTTTTGGCTTTAAAGAGTTGATAATTATCATTATTAGTACTATTTTTTTTGCATCCTACACATAGAATTAAAAGTAAAACTAGTATTTTTTTCATATAGAATTTTATAGTTTAACGATTGTTTGGAAACTCATTTATCCAATTAAAGCCTGTGTTTGTCAATATAAATTTCTTTCTAAAATCTTTATATTTTTTTAATTTTATAGAAATCGTATCATTATTAAAAGTACCATTTAAGTAAAAAGTACTATCTTTTTCTTTTAAATCTAAATGAAACACTTTTAAACTATCTCTATAATCTTCTAATGTAAACTTATTTTTAATGCTATCTAATTGAATTTTATACCATTTTCTTTTATTATCAAAATGCCTAACCATAACATATTTTTTAGATTTCAACATTAAATATTTCCACTTTATAATTCCGTTTTTACTTTTGGTTTCTATGGTATCTTTATTAACTACAAAATTTTCAACTTCATACAAACCTTTTACTCTAATGTCATTTACTCCTGCAAGTCTACTATTTTGAGCTTGTTTAGCCCCATAAACGCCTAAACCTAAAGACAAACTTATTAGTACTATTTTAATAGCTAAGAATATTTTTTTAGATGCTTTTTTAAAGTTAGGTTTTGGTATAATACTCAGTTTTAATGTCTTTTTAAAGAAGAAAAAATTGCATAATTCTTTAAAATTATAAGCAAAAAGGAATAGTGTCATCAATACCAAATGTGTAGAAGTAATTTTTACAGGAACATCATAAAAATAATTTACAGCCATTACATTTGCTGTTGTTGCTAAGGTTATAATTAACCCAAAAGACAGTGTTCTTCTAAATAATAGAAAAATTGCAGCTACTTCTGCTAATCCCATAAATATGTTATATCCTTTAGAAAAACCTAAAAAAGTCCAAGCCAATCTCATAGGAGAAGATTCGCCAAAAGTCTGCGTTAAAACTTGCATACTTGGGTAGCCAAACTGCAATTTTATGAGTTTCCAAACGCCATAATTAATTAGCATTAAACCAATATAAAAACGAATTGCAACAGTTAACCAATAATATAATTTTTTGTAATTGGTAGATTTTTTATCAACTAAAGACCAAATAATTGTTGCTAAAATTGCAAGGACTAAAATGCTAAAGATAACCACATAATCGTAAGTTGTATCTCCACTTCCATTAGGTCCTGTAATTATTTTATAATCTATTCCTAAAATACTTTTACCTATTGCAGGGATTATGTTATAAAGAAACTTATTACTTAGAACTGTAATATGATTAAAAAAAGGATATGCTCCATTATTATTTGTAAAAATAAAAAGTGCAAAATAGCTGAAGAAAAATCGAAATGTAATTTTTTCTGTAAAACTCCAAGTAGTTGGTTTAATTGAATTCATAATTTTTGTTTTATTAAAGAAATAAGCCATAAGATTTTAATTCTTATGGCTTATTTATAAAGTATTTTATTAAAACCCTGTTCCAGGAGCTTCTGGGCTAGCGGCTTGTGCTTTTTGAGGATGTAGGATTAGGTAAGTTCCTAATGCAGTTAAAGCTGCATATTTACCATAATTTCCAATTTTTTTAATTGCTTGTTTACGAGAAATTTTATGAGTGTTGGTAGTTTTATTTTGTCTGTTTTTCATGATATTGTTGTGTTTAAAAATCTCGTTTTATTCTAATATTATTTTTTTAGTTATGTTGCTTTTTGATGCTTTTAGTTTAACAAAATAAACACCAGTAGCTAATTTTGGTAATTTTATTTCTTTAGTACTATTAGATTGAAAGTTATTAGAAAGTACTTGTTTGCCTAAAATATTAAATAATTTAATAGAATTTTTTCCTGAAGATAATCCTGTTATTTTTAAAGTATTATTATCTAATTTGTAAATATTAATATTTTCGTTTTTTAATACAGTATTTGTACTCAAAACATTTTCTGTTGTATGAAGGTAAAATCTTCCAGTTTTTTCAGAAACATCATTTAGAGTAACTTTATAATTGCTGTTGGCTTCATCTAAACGTATAAAGCGATTCAACAATCTATCTTCTAGGAAAATTTTTATATCAGATGAAAAGTTAGCAGCATCAATAGAAAAGTTAATTTCTTGATTTATACCAGCATTAATTCCGATAGGAATAACCATATCCTCAAAATTAGAATTTGGTAATGCTTGTATCGCAAAATCTTCATCTTGATTATCACCTACTAATTTTGTAAATACACTAAAGCTAGAACCTTCTCCTGTAAAAGTTCCTATGTCTGAACCTACGTCTAAACCTGATGTTTTATTTTCTATATATCTAATTTTTGTAAATGCATTATTTGTGTTTTTTGATATATTTAAAATTATTTCTGGATATATTTTACTGCTTCTCGAAAAATTATTTCCATTTTGATGGCTTTGCATATCTTCAGTAAAACGTATTGAAGTTCCACCTCCATCTGGCGCATGAACAAAAAATCCTTGTCCTGGAGCTATATAAAAGGCAGCGTCATCAAGAGACTTAATTTCGTAAGGAGCAGCACCATTCCAAATATAAATACCAGCCCTTGCTGGATCTAAATTATTATTATCAATATTTACTTTTAAAAAGTTATTGGTTGCATTGGCAGCGTTGTTTCCATTTAAAGCAGCTGTGTAAGGGTTTCCTACTAAATTCCAACGATTTCCAGCAGGATTATCTCCACCGTCTGTTATAGAAATTGTTTTATCTGTTGTGTTTAATAGACCAGAAAAATTTAGAGTTCCTGCAACAATACTTTTTTTGATAGAATACCCTTTTGCAGTTTCAAAAAATCCAGCATTGGTAATATCATTAGAGCCAGCGTTTGTTGTATAATAGTTATATCTATTAAGAGTAGTGGTATTATTGTTATATGGTGCAATTGCGTAATTATTTCCATTGGTTTCTACCAACCCAGAAAAATCAGAAATATTTAATCCGTTTACAGGAGAAGAAATTAAATGCCAGTTGGTAGATAGATGTCTAAAGTAAGATACGTTTCCAATACCGTTTTGTGTTCCTCTTAAAATTAAAGAACCGTTTGCACTACCCGTTGAAAGGATGTTAAAACTTCCATTCTGTGCTAAATTTCCATTTATTGTTAATGAATTGTTAGCTAAAAGATTTAAAGTACCTCCAATGGCTATATTTATATCGTTTACAGAAATGGAAATATCTAAATTTACAGTTTTATTATCAATATTTATATTGTCTGAAACTATTGGTAATCTGCCTAAAGACCAATTAGCTGTGTTAGACCAATTACCTGAATTAGCAGTATATGAATTTGTATCATTAGCTGCAGTTGTAAATGTTTGAAGAGCACCATAGCTTGTGCCTACAGCACTAATTGCATATGCTTTAAAAGAATAATTTGTATTTAAAGTAAAATTAGTAACGGTGTTAGAAAAGGCATTGTTTCCAGAGGTGTTTGTAACTTTTAAGACAGCCGTTCCTCCAATTGTTGGATTGTTATTTGAGCTTGTAACTGCATATACAATACCTCTTTCTGTAATAGCTACTCCACCGTTGTCTGTAATATTACCCCCTAAAGTTGAAGAAGAACCAGAAATATTAGTTGCAGCTGTTGTGGTAACTGTTGGAGAAACGCCGTTAATAGTTAATGTTTGAATAACATTAGAAGTTGCATTGTAATTAGCGTTTCCTACTTGAGAAGCTGTAATATTTGTAGAGCCAGCCCCAACAATAGTAACTGAGTTTCCAGAAATTGTAGCGATGTTCGTATCTGAACTAGTATAATTTACAGCTAAACCAGAAGTTGCTGTTGCTGTTAGATTAAAATTTGCATCTCCAAAGTTTTTAGATGCTAAAGCACCAAATGTTATCGTTTGATTAGCTTTACCAACTGCTAATGCTTGAATAACATTAGAAGCCGCATTGTAATTAGTATTTCCTATTTGAGAAGCGGTAATATTTGTAGAACCAGCGCCAACAATGGTAACTGTATTTCCGGAAACAGTAGCTACATCTGTATTAGAACTTGTGTATGTTGTTGTAAGTCCAGAACTTGCAGAAGCAGTTAATGCAAAAGA
>JBGCFX010000289.1:0-3302 GCA_045110395.1 Polaribacter sp. | reverse complement strand
GAATTATTGGAGATGTTTACAGAGCTGTAGCCTTTTACACAAATAGAAGAGGAAAAGTTCCAGTTCCTGTAAAAGCGACACCTCCAAATGGTTTAAATTGGGATTTATTTCAAGGACCATCACCCAGAAAAGAATATACGCACGATACCTGGAATTACAATTGGCATTGGTATGGTTGGGATTTTGGAACTGCAGAAATGGGCAACAATGCAACACACGAATTAGATATAGCACGTTGGGCTTTGGATGTAAAATATCCTGAATATGTAGATGTAATTGCTGGTAAAAGACAATTTAAAAATGATGGTTGGGAAATGTATGACCAAATGGAAGCAACTTTTAAATTTGCAAATAAGAAGGTGATTCAATGGGATGGAGATAGTAGAAATGCCTACAAAAAATACGGACGTGGAAGAGGAACCATCATTTATGGATCTAAAGGATTGGTATTTGTTGATAGAGGTGGATATGAATTGTATAATTTAAAAGGAAAACTAATTAAAGAAAACAAATCTGGTGGTAAAGAAGGAGGACTCGCTTTAGGAGGTGGAGGAAATTTAACCACAAGACACGTTACTAATTTCTTTGACGCTATTAGAGGAAAAGAAAAACTAACATCTTCTATAGAAGTAGGTGCTGTTTCTCAAATGCTTACGCATTATGCTAATATTTCTTATAGAATTAGCAAAGGTTTTAATGTTGATGAAAATTCTGGTAAAATATTTGATAGAGATGCTATGAAACTATGGTCTAGAACCTATGAACCTGGTTGGGAACCTAAAATCTAAAATTTGAAAAGACGAGACTTTATAAAAAAAACGGGAATTGCATCTGCAGGAATTTTAAGTGCTAATTCTTTATTTGGTAACATATCAAACTTAAATACAAGTGCTAATAGCACTATTAATATTGGAGTTATTGGTACTGGACAAAGAGGAGGTGGTTTAACATCCATTATCAATAAAATAGATGGAATTAATGTAATAGCTGCATCTGATATTATCCCTTTTAGATTACAAAACGGAATTGCAAAAGCGAATTCGAATCCAAAAGGATATCAAAATTATAAAGCTCTTTTAGACAATAAAGATGTAGATGCAGTAATTATTGCTACTCCTTTTAATACACATTCTAAAATTGCTATTGATGCGTTGGATGCTGGTAAACACGTGTATTGCGAAAAAACGTTGGCTAAAGGATATCAAGGTATTCAACAACTAATTAACAAGACAAAACAATCAAATACTATTTTTCAAACTGGGCATCAGTATCATAGTTCAAGACTTTATACCTATGTTGTAGATTTAATTCGCGAAGGAAAAGTAGGAAATATTACTGCTTTTGAATGTCAGTGGAATAGACACGGAAATTGGCGAAGAAAAGTACCAAATCCAAGTCTTGAAAAAGCAATTAATTGGAGAATGTACAAAGAATATTCAGGGGGTTTAACTGCTGAGTTATGCTCACATCAAATTGATTTTGTAAACTGGGTTTTGGGTGAAACTCCAGAACAAGTAATGGGTGTTGGAGGCATAGATTATTGGAAAGACGGTAGAGAAACTTATGATAATGTGCATTTGACTTATTCATATTCTAATGGCGTAAAAGCAAAATTTTCTTGTTTAACCAGTAATGCAAAAGATGGCTATCAAATAAAAGTTTTAGGAGATAAAGGAACCATAATTATCGATTATAAAGATGCTTGGTTTTATCCAGAGGGAAAGAAAAATAAAATAATGGGAGAAGTAGATGGAGTAAGTGGCGCTACTGCTCAATGGGATAAAAATAAAGGCTATAACATTAATATTGAACATTTAGATCCTAGTAAGCAAGCTTTATTAGATTTTAAAGCTGCGATTTTGAATAATAAAAATCCGCTATCAGACATAACTTCTGGAGCAAAAACAGCTGTTTGTGTACAAATGGCTTTAGATGCGATGTACAATAATAAAATAGTAAAGTATAATAATCTTATTTATTAAAAATATGAAACAGCTAAACAATTACTTTTTTATTATACTTTTAGCGACAGTTTCGCTCCAAGCCCAAACTAAATTACCTTCAGTTTTCGGAGATAATATGGTTTTACAACAAAAAGAAAAAGTTTCTATTTGGGGTAAAGATTTACCAAATACAAAAATTAATATTAGAACAAGTTGGGGAATTGAATCAACTACTAAATCAGATGCAAACGGATTTTGGAAAACAAAAATTAAAACTAAAAAAGCATCTTTCAATCCTGAAAGTATTAAAATTGAAGGTAGTACAACAATCACTTTAAAAGATATTCTAATTGGTGAGGTTTGGTTTTGTTCTGGTCAATCCAATATGGATATGCCAATGAATGGTTTAGGAAAATCTAAAGTTTTAAACGCAGAAGAGTATCTTAAAAAAGCAAAAAATAAAAACATTAGACTATTCAACAATCCAAGAGCAGTAAGTGTAACTCCTAATTTTGAAACTGGCGGAAAATGGGAGCTATCTAATCAACTATCAGCAAAAAGATTTAGTGCAATAGGTTATATTTTTACCTTAAAGCTTTTCGAAAACTTAAATGTACCAATTGGTATTATTGAATCTTCTTGGGGAGGAACTAGAATTGAATCTTGGTTACCAAAAGAATATTTAAAAAAATATAGAGATATAAAAATTCTTACTCAACTTCCTAAAAGTCAAAAGAAACAAAAAAAGCCTTCTTTTTTATATAATGCAATGATTCATCCTTTTCAAGACTTTAAAATAAAAGGTTTTCTTTGGTATCAGGGAGAATCGAATAGAACCAATCCTAAGCCATATGCAAATTATATGAAGGATTTAATTGATTCTTGGAGAACGCAATGGAATGATAAAAACCTTCCTTTTTATTTTGTGCAAATTGCACCTTTTAATTATGTAAAATTTAAAAGAGGTAAAGTAAATTATGATAATTATATTCGTGAAGCTCAATTAAAAATATCCAAAAAAATAAAAAAGACAGGTTTGGTAGTTACCACAGATCTTGGTGATTGTAATGATATTCATCCTTCAAAAAAAGGACTCGTTGCAAAGAGATTGGTAAATTGGGCGTTAGCAAAAGAATACAATTTTAAAAAAATAAGTTATAAAAGTGGAGAATTAAAAACTTTTAAAATCAAAAATAATCAAGCTACTCTTAACTTTAAGTTTTTAAATAAAGATCATTTTATAAAGAGTCAAAATATAAAAGGTTTTACAATTGCAGGAGCAGACAAAGTATTTTATCCGGCAAAGGTGTTATTTCATAAAAGTGGAAAACAAATTATATTATCAAATAACACTGTAAA
>JBGCFX010000288.1:0-2507 GCA_045110395.1 Polaribacter sp. | reverse complement strand
GATTTTGATAATTTCTCGACAAACTTTTTAGAACCAATTGCCTTGTCTTTACTGTTGGTTCCTTTTAAAATTTCATCTAAAATGATAAAATAATCTTCATTTTCAATTTCATCAACAATAAACTTTAAACGCTTTAATTCTGAGTAAAAATACGATTCATCTTCTGTTAAAGAATCTGTAGTTCGCATACTTGTAATCAGTTTTATGGGCGAATATTTAAAACTTTCTGCACAAACTGGCAAACCACAATTTACCATAACAATAGATAACGAAACCGTTCTTAAAAACGTGCTTTTACCTGCCATATTTGCTCCTGT
This sequence comes from Polaribacter sp., assembly GCA_045110395.1. GTDB lineage: Bacteria > Bacteroidota > Bacteroidia > Flavobacteriales > Flavobacteriaceae > Polaribacter. The sequence continues at coordinate 2,190 of JBGCFX010000288.1, read as the reverse complement.
AACAATAAAAAATTCTTCTTTTTTAATGTTAAAATTATTATCGACTCTTTTATTGGCGTCTAATAAAGGATGTCCTAAATTACTTCCTTTAATTACATTTTTTTGGGATGTAATTTCTGGAAATACAAATTTTGGGTGATTGAAATTAAAATTTGCCAACGAATTTTGAGCATCAAAAAAGGCGACGACTTCAAACCATTTTTCTACAGTATGTTTGTAGTTATGAATCCACTTTTCTATTTTACCAGCATTGTAAATTTCAGTTAAGAAAAGTCCGTTTCCAAAAACTGCAATTACAATATTATTTCTTTGGTCAAACGCATCTAAAATTTTTGCAAACTCTTTAAATATTTTTGAAGCTTTTTTAGTTTCAGAATTTATAATTTGTTGTTTTTCTTTTAAGTTTTTTGATAAAAATTCTTCATTTTCAATTTCATTTAATAATAAGTGATATTGCTTAAAAGTCTCCCTAATTTTATCTATGTCTGTAGATAACTTACTTGACTTTTTTAGAAATCTTCCTGTGATGAAAAGACCTATAAAAAACCAAATTAAAATGTAGTTAAAGGATAAAATTCCAGACGAAACCAAACCTATTAAAACCAAAGAAACTATTGAAAACCCAACTTGAACTTTAGAAATATACTTAGGAAAAACAGCTATATAATTAGAAATAAAATTCACAATAAATTTTGAGGTGTTTTTTACAGAAACCAAACTTGCTAATGCAGAAAAATGCTGTCTCCAAATTGGTTTTTCTGAAAGTTCTTTTATAGCATTTTGTTTCTCTAAAATATTGGTAGTTATATTTTCTGTAAATGTGTTTGCTAAAAGTAATTTCCCATCATTTGTTTTCGTTCTATTGGTAAATTGAAAAAAAGAACCTTTACCAAATAAATCGATATCATTACTATAAAAATGTTTGGGGTTTGTAAATTCTTCTCCTGTTTCTAAATGATAAAAATCTCGATTTAAAACTTTAATTTCGGTTTTATTTATTTTTATTTTTTCATCAACAATACTTCTTTTCCTTTGTAAATCGATATATTTTACAATCAAAAACGAAAAGAGTAAAACGCCTAAAAAAGCGATGATAAAAACATCTGGATAACTGCCAAAAGTAAGATAAATTAAAAAAGCAGTTCCTAGAAAAACTAGCAATCTAAAAACTCCTAAATTAATTAGTTTTGTTTTAAGTTTAGAGGCTTCTTCTTCTAATTCAGTTTTTTGTTTTGTATAAAACTCTAAAGGTTTATTCATTTATTTTATTTGTAACTAGAAATTCCGCCAGTTAAATTATACACTTCTAATTTCGGATATTTTGCTTTTAGTTTCTCTGTTGCTCTATAACTATTAAATCCTCTTTGGCAAACCATAACATAAGTTTTATCAAAATCGACTTCTAAAGTATTTGCATCAAATTTATTAATATGAATTGTTTGCTGCACTTCAAAAGGCAATTTTAAATCGTTTAAAACTGCAATTATCTCTAAATTTTGGCTTCCTAACTTTTCTTTTAAATCTTTAGGTGATATTTGCCAGTCTGGGTTTTGACCTGAACAAGCAGCATCTACATACGTTTGCAACTTAAATAATTTAGCAATTTTATCTTTTAAAACTGTAGCTTTTAACTTCATTTTTAATTGTGTGTTTTGAAGTGAATTGTATATCAACAATTCATTTGTTAGCGGTTTTCCAATTCCTGTAATCAACTTTAAAACTTCATTTACTTGCTGAGTTGCAATCATACCAACAATAGAATTTAACGTTCCTGCTTCTTCGCAATTAGGAATATCTGTTGACATTTCTGGAAATGCATCTCTTAAATTTGTGGAATAACTTCCGTCTTTTTGCAAGACATTAAAAGTTGCAACATAACCATCAAATTTATATAAAGAACCATAAACCAAAGGTTTATTTTTAATGACACAAGCGTCGTTTAACAAATATTTTATTGGTAAAGAATCTGTTCCATCTACAATAATATCGTATTCAGAAATAAGCTTAAAAACGTTCTCTTTTGTAATGGGTTTATTGGTAAAACTTACTTCTGTAAAAGGTGCTCTTTTTTTTATAAAAGTTGATAAAACTTGCGCTTTTGGTTGGCCAACATCGTCTAAACTATAAAAAACTTGTCTGTGAAGATTTGTAATATCAACAGTATCAAAATCCACTAAATGAATTTTTCCA
>JBGCFX010000287.1:0-7320 GCA_045110395.1 Polaribacter sp. | reverse complement strand
GTTACCGAAGTTAAAGAAGTAGTTTTATCAATTTACAACAAAACAAATCTTTTAAAAGAAGATTTTGCTGCAATTATGGAATTGCTTAAACACGATAAGAAAAACGTAAACGGACAAGTTAACTTTGTTTTACTAAACGATTATGAAGATTATAAATTAGATTGTAAAGTTTCTAATGAACTGATTGTAGAGAGTTTGGAGTTTTATAATTTGTAAAATGACTTAAGACTGGAAATTGACATAAGACGTATGATTAACAAGAAATAAGATTAGAATATAAATTCATAAAAAGGAGAATTAATTTTTAAATTAATTCTCCTTTTTTTTAGTCCTAAGTCTTAAGTCTATTTTTGCTTTACATCAAAAGTCTTTCTAAAACTCTCTCTTCCCAAACTCACTATCAATAAACTTAGATTTGTTTTTTGTTGTATTAAATGTGTATGAGAGGTTTAAAGTTATCATATCTACTTCGTATCTATAATTTGTAGTCGTAAAAAACTGGTTGGGTCTTGATGTAGTAATTCTCTGTTCATTGGTATTTAATAAGCCCATATCCATATTTTGCCATTGCAAAGTTGCAGATAATTTGTTGTCTAAGAATGTTTTTCTAAAGGTAAGATTTGGCGAATAAAAACGAGAATCTTCACCCATTGCTGTATTTCTATCTGACAAATAATTAAATGTGAATTGCAAAGACGCATTTTTCCAAAAATTATAAGTAGAATTCAAATTGATAGAATAAATAGTCGCATTTGTATTAATATCGTAATTTCTTGCAACACCATCTCTATGTTTAAAATTTAAAACACCATCAATTGCATACTTGTAAATGTTTGCTCCTATAAAATTGGTCCAGTTTTCTGTTGGTTTTATGGTTGCACCAACTTCTAAACCAATAGAACTACTTTTACCAACATTAGAATATACTCTGTTAATAATACTGTCTATTACTGCTCCATTTTGTTGATAAGCCAACGTATTTACACGATTTATCACATTATTTACGTGTCTAAAATAGGCAGTTGCGTAAATTGAATTCCCTCTTTTTAAATTTTTGGTAATTCCTAATTCTATTAAATCTATAAATTCTGGTATTAAAGTATTATCTCCTTGTTCAAAAACCTCAGAATGTTCTCTTTCTGCAAAACTATTCATTTTAAAACTGGTTGTTCTTTCTACTCTTTTGCTGTAGGCAGTTTTAATGTTGGTTTTCTCATCAATTTTATATTGCAAAGAAGCAGATGGAAACAATTTCACAAAATCGTAGTCATACACATTTTCAATTCCATCACTTCTTAATGTCTCTTTATATTGCCTATCCATAGACTCTAAACGAACACCAGCATTATAACTCCATTTATTTTTAGAACCAGAAAGTTGTGTATAACCAGAATGAATTTTACGTTTTAAGCTAACATCACTAGAAAATTCGGGCACTAAATTGCCATCTCTTTCATACACAAATTTACCAGTATGATCTAAATCTCTATATTGATAACCAATTTCTAAAGTCCCAATTTCTGAAGGTTTTAATTGATAATCTAAATTAAAACGAGTTCCATACAAAGGATTATCATTCGTATTAAATTCTCTTTGATATACAATGTTTCTATTAGGTTCACCTAAATTATCGTTTTCAGTTGGGCCACCTAAAAAAGTATATTCATATAAAATAGAAGCAGAAATTTTAGAAGCATTATCAAATTTGTGACTGTAATCGAAACTTCCCAAAGCAAAATCTCCTTTTCTTACCCTTAAATTATGGTTGAAATATGTAAAATTGTACAAACGATTATTACTACCTATAGGAGAAACTGCATAATTACTATATACAATATCTGCCAAACGTTCTTTTGTACGTTTACCAGCAAAAAAACCGACAGAAAAAACATCATTTTCATTCGGAGTATAATCTACATTAAATCGTCCATTATATGTAATTTCATCAAAACTACGCTCACCATCAGAAGGCAAAAAAGTAGTTTTATTTTGTGGTGTATTTATAATAAACATGTCTCTTTCTCTTCTACCAGTTTTATCATTTCTTTGATAACTAGCACCAAAAGAGAAGTTAAAATTTTCTGTTCTTTTGTTAATAGTTGCATCAATTCCATATCTTTTTGCAGCAACTTGAGTGTTATAATTTTCTATAGAAGGTAAACCACCACGAATGTTAACCTGCACAAAAGTGCCATTAATAGCTCCTTTTTTAGTAATAATATTTAAAATTCCACCTTTTCCTTCAGGATCGTATTTTGCAGAAGGTGCAGTAATTAACTCTACTGTTTGTAAAGCATTTGCAGGTAATTGAGATAAAATTGTTGTGGGATCACCTTGTGTTGGTTTTCCATTAATTAACACAGTAAAACCTTTACTACCTCTAATGCTAATTTCTCCTAAACCATTGGTAGAAATCGATGGTAAATTTTTAATTACATCTACTGCATTACCACCCACTGTATTCTGAAATTTTTTAGTATCAAAAACCTGTCTATCAATTTTATGAGAAACTGTTTGTTTTTCTGTTTTTAGGACTATTTCATTCAATTGATTTCCAGAACCTAAAACGAGCTTTAAAGTTCCAAAATCTCTTTTTTCTCCTTTTTTATTGATAATGATTTTTTCAACTTTATAGGTTCTGTATCCTAAAAACGAAGCTTCTAAATAATAGATACCTGGTTTTATATCAGCAATTGAAAAAACTCCTTTTTGGTTGGTTACTGCACCAATTACTAATTTTTTATTAGCAGTTTCATAAATGGCAACACTTGCAAATTCTAATGGATAATTATCTTCATTATCTACCACTTTACCTGTAATTTGTGCAGATATGCTTTGAAAAAACACAAAAAAAAGGATTGTGAATATTGTCTTAGAAAGGAATAATTTCATTTTTTTATTATAGTTGTTATTGATTTAATACAAAGAAAATTAAAATTTAAGAATCTTCTATATATTTTAACCTGTAATTACGAATACGATTGATAATAAAGTAAAAAACCTTTCAAGTTTTAAATTTGAAAGGTTTTAATTATTTTATATAAAAGTAGAACTACTCTTTTTTCTGTTGTGTAACTTTTACTGCGTTCATTCCACGCATTCCTCTTTCAAGCTCAAAAGTAACTTTATCATTTTCTGCTATATCATCAACTAAACCACTTACGTGTGTAAAGTATTTTTCATTATTTTCCATATCAATAATAAATCCAAAACCTTTAGAAGTATCAAAGAAAGAAACTTTTCCTTTTCTAACAGGATCTTCTTCTGGTAAATCTTCTTTTTTAGTTACAGAAATTTGAATGTCTTCTAATTCATACTCTACTTTTAATTCTGGATCTGGTGGAGTGTCAGTTAAATTTCCATTATGGTCTACATAAGCAAATTGGATTCCTGCTGATCCATTTTCTTCCTTTTCGGCTTTTCTAGCCTCCATTTTCTTCTGTTTGTCTAAACGTTTTTTTAAACGTTTTTTTTCTTTTTCACTTTTGCTAAAGGTTTGTTGCGATTTTGCCATTAAATATATAAGACTTTTTTAATTAATATTTCTAATAAGATAAATACCTAACTGAAAATTCAAAATAAAACTAACGATAACTAGTGTATTGAGTGGAGTGTATTCTTCTTGAGTACAAAGATAGTATAAATTTGAAAAAATTCAAAATAAACATTCAGAACAATCTTAACATAATATATAAATGTTAAAATTTAATTAAATTTTAAGTAAAACTATTAATTTTCAATAGTAATGCTATTATATTTGCAACCAAATAAAAACAAAATGAAGAATTTATTGTCTGTATTAAAGATTTCTGTACCAGATAAAATATTTATTAAGGATCCAGAAACATCAGCATTAGGAAAACGTATTGTAGAACACAGTATAATACTAATTAATGAAATTGGTTTTGAAAGTTTTACTTTTAAGAAATTAGGAACTAAAATTGGTTCTAATGAAAGTTCTATTTACAGATATTTTGAAAGTAAACACAAATTACTACAATATCTTTCTTCTTGGTATTGGGCTTGGTTAGAATACCAATTGGTTATTGAAACATTTAGTATTTCTAATGCAAATGAAAAATTAGAAAAAGCAATTTCAATAGTGACAAGAACTGTAAAAGAAGACACTAATTTTTCTCATATAAATGAAACTATCTTATATAAAATCATTGTAAATGAAAGTTCTAAATCTTTCTTAACCAAAGATGTAGACTCTGAAAATGAAGAAGGTTATTTCGAAATATATAAAAGAATTATCACCAGAATAAGTGATATGATTTTAAGCGTTAAAAATGACTACACTTATGCTTTAAGTTTAGCAAGTACCATTATAGAAGGTGGCTTACATCAACATTATTTAAGAGAGCATTTCCCATCAATTACCAATTGTAAAAACGTAGAAACACCTACAGCATTTTTTATTCAATTAACAAAAAATTCATTACAATAAATGACTGATAATAAACAATTAACTCCTTGGCAACGTTTTGTTGGGTTGTTAAAATTAGAAAAAAGAGATATTCTTCAAATATTTTATTATGCCATTTTTGGGGGTATTGTAGCATTATCATTACCTCTTGGTATTCAGGCAATTATAAACTTAATTCAAGGTGCACAAATTTCTACTTCTTGGGTTGTTTTAGTTGTTATTGTAACTCTTGGTGTAATTTTTTCTGGTGCATTGCAATTAATGCAATTAAGAATTATAGAAACCATTCAGCAAAGAATTTTTACAAGAGCTTCTTTTGAGTTGAGTTACAGATTTCCGAAGATAAAAATGACGGAATTACGTAATTATTATCCACCAGAATTGGCAAATCGTTTTTTTGATACTTTAACAATACAAAAAGGATTGTCAAAAATATTGATAGATGTGCCTACTGCATTATTGCAAATTATTTTTGCGTTGATTTTATTATCATTCTATCATCCATTTTTTATCATTTTCGGAATTTTATTACTACTTCTAATTTATATCGTATTCAAATTTACGGCTCAAAAAGGTTTAGAAACGAGTTTGGTTGAGTCTAAAATAAAATATAAAGTAGCACATTGGATTCAAGAAATAGCAAGAACAGTTGTGAGTTTTAAACTTTCTGGAAACACAAATTTAGCTCTAAAAAAGAATGATACTTTAGTCAATAAATATTTAGAAGCCAGAGAAAATCACTTTAAAATATTGATATTACAATTTACTCAAATGATTGGTTTTAAAGTAATTGTAACTGCTAGTTTATTATTAATTGGTGGTGCTTTAGTATTGAATCAAGAAATGAATATTGGGCAGTTTGTAGCTGCAGAAATTATTATTCTTTTAGTAATACAATCTGTTGAAAAACTAATTATTGGTTTAGAATCTTTCTATGACGTATTAACATCCATAGAAAAAATAGGCCAAGTAGTAGACAAAGAATTAGAGCCACAAGAAGGTGAAACTCCTATCTTTAAAAACGGTTTAACTATAGAATTAGATAACGTTTCTTACAGAGTAGAAAATAGAGAAAAAAACATTATTAAAGACATTTCTTTTTCTGTAAACCCCAAAAGTAGAATTTTAGTGATGGGAGAAAGTGGTTCTGGAAAATCGACTTTATTACGATTAATATCAGGAGTTAACCAGCCAACTTCAGGAAATATTTATATTAACAATTTATCTTTAAACAGCTTACATTTAAACCATTATCGCTCTCAATTAGGTTTATCTCTTTCAGATGAAACTCCTTTTGAAGGTACTATTAAAGACAATTTAATTTTTGGAAATCCTAAAGTAAAAGATGATATTATATATGAAGCTTTAGATATTGTAGGATTATCTCAATTTTTAAAAGAACAGTCTCATGGTTTAGAAACTGTTTTATATCCAGAAGGAAAACAAATGTCTTTTACTATTGCTAAGAAAATTATTTTGGCTAGAGCTATTATTAAACAACCAAAATTAATGATTTTAGAAGATCCTTTAGATCAATTTAATTTAGACGAAACTAAAAAAATCATTAGCTATTTAACAAATCCTAATAGACCTTGGTCTTTAATAGTAGTTAGTAGTAAAAAAAGTTGGAGAACTGAATGTAGCAAGGTAATTACGTTAGAAAAAGGAGAAATTAAATCAATAAAATAATTAGAAAATGTTAAACATATCTAACAACCAATTACACAAAACTGTTGATTTAAAACAGTTTAAATCTGGTCAAAAAATATTTATTAAAGAATATTATAAAGCTTTTAATAAGTTTTTATTGGCAGCAGCAATTATTGGGTTTATAGCACTTTTTTTACCTTGGACACAAAATATAAGTGGTCAAGGACAAGTTACCACTTTAACCCCTAATCAAAGACCACAAACCATACAATCTCAAATTCCTGGTAGAATTGAAGAGTGGTTTGTAAGAGAAGGCGATTTTGTAAAAAAGGGAGACACCATTTTAAGAATTTCTGAAGTAAAAAGTGAGTATTTTGACAATCGTTTAATAGAAAGAACAAGTGATCAAATTAATGCAAAATCGTCTTCAGTAGATTCGTATCAAGGCAAAGTAGAAGCTTTAAAAAGACAAATTACTGCATTAAGACAAGATCAAAATTTAAAAACAAAGCAAGCAAACAACAAATTATTGCAAGCAAAATTGAAAGTAAAAAGTGATAGTATCGATTTTGAAGCTGCAAAAACAAATATTTCTATTGCAGAAAGTCAATACAATCGTACACAAACTCTACAGAAAGAAGGCTTAAAAGCTGTAAAAGATGTCGAAGACAAAAGATTAAAATTACAAGCTACACAAGCAAAATTAATATCACAAGAAAATAAATTATTAGCTAGTAGAAATAATATTTTAAACGCAAAACTAGAATTATCTAGAATAAATGCAACTTACGCAGATAAAATTTCGAAAGCACAAAGTGATATGTTTACTGCACAATCTAGTGGTTTTGATGCAAAAGCGCAAGTTTCTAAATTAGAAAATAGCAGAAGTAATTATAGTGTAAGAAATAGTTTGCTTTTTATAACTGCTCCTCAAAATGGGTTCATAAACAAAGCTATAAAAGGCGGAATTGGAGGCACATTTAAAGCAGGTGAAGATATTGTAGGAATTATGCCTCAAGATTACGATTTAGCTGTAGAAACTTTTGTAAGCCCCATAGATTTACCACTTTTACATATTGGTGAAAAAGTACGTGTTCAATTTGATGGTTGGCCTGCAATTGTATTTTCTGGTTGGCCTAACGTTTCTTACGGAACTTATGGTGCAAAAGTAGTTGCTATTGAACGTTTTATTAGCGATAACGGAAAATACAGAATATTGTTAGCACCAGATGAAACAGACC
>JBGCFX010000286.1:0-15922 GCA_045110395.1 Polaribacter sp. | reverse complement strand
CATTCCTAAACTCACATAATGAAATCTTCTGTTGGTTCTTTCTGGACCACCTTCACCAGCAAACATCCTAGTTGGGTCTTCTCCTGTTCTTTTAAATGGATATAAACCAGCAGTAAAAGGGAATTCTCCAGGAACATTTTCTTGTAAATTCCATCGTAATAAATCTCCCCAAGCTTTGTATTTTGGCAACGCAACTTTTGGGATTTGAGAATGAGAAAGCGATTTAGAATGTGTTTCTATCTTAATCTCTTTATCACGAACTTTAAACGTGTAAATAGGGTTTTTATATTTCTGAACTTTCTCTTGCCAGTTTAAAATTACTTCCCAATTATATGGGTTAAAGTTCATTTTGACTTTCTCAAATTGAGCTAATAATAATTTAACAAAGTCTTTTTCTTCTTCTTTGGTTTGATTTAAAAGTTCCTCTTCATTTAAACCAGTTTTAATTATTTCTACGGATGAATTTGTAATAGATTCTATAGTTTTAAAAATTCCATATAATTTTTGAGCAACTAAAACTTGTTCATCAACTTTATCATCATAACTTCTATTACTTTCAGCAATTTCAGATAAATAACGAACTCTTTTTGGCGGAATTACAAAGATCTTTTCAGACATTTCTTTGGTTATTTCCATTTCAGATTTTAAATCTGCTCCTGTTTTTTCAACCAATTTATCCATAATACTTTTGTATAAAGTATTCATTCCTGGATCATTAAATTGTGATGCAATTGTGCCAAAAACTGGCATATCATCCATATGAATATGCCACAAATTATTGTTACGCATATATTGTTTCTTCACATCTCTAACAGCATCTAAAGCACCTCTTTTGTCAAATTTATTAATGGCAACTAAATCTGCGAAATCTAACATGTCAATTTTTTCTAATTGAGTTGCAGCACCAAATTCTGGTGTCATTACATATAAAGAAGTGTCAGAATGTTCTATAATTTCAGTGTCTGATTGCCCAATACCAGAAGTTTCTAAAATGATTAAATCGAATTCAGCCGCTTTTAAAACTTGTACAGCTTCATTTACATATTTAGACAAGGCAAGATTTGATTGACGAGTTGCTAAAGAACGCATATAAACTCTAGAGTTATTAATAGCATTCATACGAATTCTATCACCTAAAAGTGCACCACCCGTTTTTCTTTTAGATGGATCTACAGAAATTAATCCAATCGTTTTTTCTGGAAAATCAATTAAAAAACGTCTTACTAATTCATCCACTAAAGAAGATTTTCCTGCTCCTCCAGTTCCAGTAATTCCTAAAACTGGAGTTTTAGAATCCTTATTTTTATCGTGAATTTTATCTAAAGTATCTTTTGCAACTTCTGGGAAGTTTTCAGCCGAAGAAATAACTCTTGCAATACTTCCAATTTCTTTTTTAGCTAAATCTTCAATAGAGACATTCAATTTATCACCAAGTGCAAAATCAGATTTTTGCACTAAATCATTTATCATTCCTTGCAAACCTAATGCACGACCATCATCAGGAGAATAAATACGTGTAATTCCATAATTCATCAAATCTTTAATTTCTTCTGGAAGAATTACACCTCCTCCACCACCAAAAATCTTGATATGTCCAGCTCCTTTTTCTTGCAATAAATCATACATATATTTAAAATACTCATTATGACCTCCTTGATAAGAAGTCATAGCAATGGCATTTACATCTTCTTGAATGGCACAATTAACCACTTCCTCCACAGATCTATCATGCCCTAAATGAATGACTTCTACACCTGTAGATTGAATAATTCTACGCATAATATTTATGGCAGCATCATGACCATCAAAAAGTGAAGCAGCAGTTACAATTCTAACTTTATAAGTTGGTTTATAAGTAGGTGTTTGTTCCATTCGTAATAAATGTTTGGTTTTAGGCACGCAATTTACGAATTTCTTAAAATATATTAGAGTTCTTTATGAATTATAAATAGTTAATAAAAGCCCAATATTTTCTATTTGCTAAATAGTTTTTATCTTTTTCGTTCAGATAAGCTTCTCTCTCAAAACTTAAATTTCTATAGGCAAGATGTTTGTTTCTGTATTTTATCAATTTAAAAAACCATTCTAATCCATAGAAAAGATAGAAGAAAACAATGCATAATTCTATTTGTTGTTTTAAGTGAATTCTTTCATGATTTAAAAGAGTTTTATCGTCTGTAAGTTTTTTATTTTTTAGAAAAATAAAAGGATATAAAGTAATGCCTGTAAAACCTTTTGGAACGATATGTTTAGAAATAAAAATCATTATTTTAAAGATAAATAAAAATCATCTTAAAATAGATATATTTGTAAAAACTTCATTAAAATGGATTTTATAAACTTAAAGTATAAAATTAGAATTGAAGCTCAATATCATAGAGCTGATATTCGCTATCCATAGTTTTTGTTATTTTTTATAGGATTATATTTTTAAATTAATCTGATTTTTTTAGTAATAAATTAAAAATCAATAAAAATACCAAAATGACTTTCAAAGAAGAAATTAAACAAGGAATACCAAAAGAATTACCTTTAAAAAAAAGGTATGATATTTCTTTAAATCACGCTCCAAAAAGAAAAAAAATATTATCTGTTGATGAAAAAAAACTTGCCTTAAAAAATGCATTGCGTTATTTTGATGCAAAACATCACCCTGAATTATTGCCTGAATTTGCAGAAGAGTTAGAAAAATATGGTAGAATTTATATGTATAGATTCAAGCCAAATTATAAAATATACGCAAGAGATATTGCAGATTATCCAGGGAAATCTGAACAAGCAAAAGCAATTATGCTAATGATTCAGAATAATTTAGATGATGCAGTTGCACAACATCCTGAGGAATTAATTACTTATGGAGGAAATGGAGCTGTTTTTCAGAATTGGGCACAGTATTTATTAACGATGCAATATTTATCTGAGATGACAGATAAACAAACGTTAACAATGTTTTCTGGTCATCCAATGGGTTTGTTTCCATCCAATAAAAATGCGCCTAGAGTTGTAGTTACTAATGGAATGGTAATTCCTAATTATTCAAAACCTGATGATTGGGAAAAAATGAATGCTTTAGGAGTTTCTCAATATGGACAAATGACTGCAGGAAGTTATATGTATATTGGTCCACAGGGAATTGTACATGGAACAACAATTACAGTTTTAAACGGATTTAGAAAAATTAAAAAGGAACCAAAAGGAAATTTATTTGTCACTTCTGGTTTAGGAGGAATGTCTGGAGCACAACCAAAAGCAGGAAATATTGCAGGTTGTATTACTGTTTGTGCAGAGGTAAATCCTAAAATTGCTCAAGTACGTTTAGATCAAGGTTGGATTGATGAAAAAATTACTGATTTAGATGTTTTAGTTGAAAGAGTTAAATCAGCAAAATCAAAAAAAGAAACAGTTTCAATCGCTTACTTAGGAAATATCGTTGATGTTTGGGAAAAGTTTGATGAAGTAAATATTCATATAGATTTAGGTTCAGATCAAACATCATTACACAATCCTTGGGCAGGAGGTTATTATCCTGCTGATGTTTCTTTTGAAGAAGCTAATAAAATGATGGCAGAAAATCCGAAGAAATTTAAAGAAAAAGTACAAGAAACATTAAGAAGACACGCTTCTGCTATCAATAAACACACAGCAAAAGGAACTTATTTTTTTGATTATGGAAACGCCTTTTTATTAGAAGCAAGTAGAGCAGGAGCTAATATTTATAAAAATGATAATGGAGATTTTTGCAGTTTGAGTGATTTAAAACAGGAAGGCAAACCTTTTGCCTATCCAAGTTATGTTCAAGATATTATGGGACCTATGTGTTTCGACTATGGTTTTGGGCCTTTTAGATGGGTTTGTGCTTCAGGAAAACCAGAAGATTTAGCAAAAACTGATAAAATTGCTTGTAAAGTTTTAGAGAAAATAAAGAAAAATTCACCAAAAGAAATTCAGCAACAAATGGCTGATAATATTCAATGGATAAAAGGCGCTCAAGAAAATAAATTAGTAGTTGGCAGCCAAGCAAGAATTTTATATGCAGATGCAGAAGGAAGAATTAAAATAGCAAAAGCATTTAATAAAGCTATTAAAAAAGGAAAAATAGGAAATGTAATTTTAGGAAGAGATCATCATGATGTTTCAGGTACAGATTCACCTTACAGAGAAACTTCAAACATTTACGATGGTTCTAAATTTACAGCAGATATGGCTATCCAGAATGTAATAGGAGATAGTTTTAGAGGAGCAACTTGGGTGTCTATTCATAATGGAGGTGGAGTTGGTTGGGGAGAAGTAATTAATGGAGGATTTGGCATGCTTCTTGATGGTAGTAAAGTAGCAGCAAAACGTTTAGAATCAATGCTTTTTTGGGATGTAAACAACGGAATTTCGAGAAGAAGTTGGGCAAGAAATAAAGAAGCAGTTTTTGCGATTAAAAGAGCAATGAAATCTGAAAAAAAACTAAAAGTTACCCTCCCAAATATGGTAGATGATGGTTTGATTAGTTCAATAACTTAAATTTATTTATGATGAAAAAAAATATTCTTTTACTTTTGTGTGTCATTTTATTATTTTCTTGTAAATCAGTAAAAGTAGTTACTGATTATGATACAAAAGCAGATTTCAAAAAGTACAAAACTTTCGCTTTTTACAAACCAGAAATAGACAAAGCAAAAATTTCTGATTTAGACAAAAAGAGAATTCTAAGAGCTATTGAGTCAGAATTATTAGCAAAAGGATTCTCTAAATCTGATGACCCAGATATGTTAGTTGGTATTTTTACAAAATCTAGAGAGAAAGTAAATGTAAACCAAAATAATAATCTTGGCTGGGGTTTTGGTTGGGGATGGAACCCTTGGATGTGGGGAGGAATGAATAATAATATAAACGTTAGACAATACACAGAAGGTACCTTATTTGTAGATTTTATTGACAAACAAAAAAAAGAATTAGTTTGGCAAGGAGTTGGTACTGGAGCATTAAAACTTGAAAATAGAGAAAAGAAAGAAGCAAGGATTAAAGAATTTGTGAAAGAGATAATTTCTAGATTTCCACCAGAAGAAAAAAAATAAAATTATAAAAAGCGTTCTTAAGAGCGCTTTTTTTATGGATTAAAAACAATACTTTTGCAATATGTATAATAAAAGAATTCCTTTAGAAGAAGGAGATTTTTATTTTAACGAACAAGGATATAGAGTTTTTACAGAAAAATTCCATTTAAAAAGAGGTCATTGCTGTAAAAGCGGTTGTAAGCACTGTCCTTATGGTTATGATAAAAAAACAGATACATTTAAATAAAGGTGACTTTTAGTAAAGTATAGTTTCTAATTAATAGATAAAACAAGAAAAATGATAAAAAAAATTTTAATATTGGTTATTGCAATTCAGTTTGCAGGATGTGCAGAATTGCAAAAAGTAGTTAATAATTTACCAAATGGAGGTGCTTTGTCACAAGAACAAATTGGCAATGGTTTGCGTCAAGCTTTAGATAATGGGATAAAAAATCAAGTTTCTAAATTAACAGCTCAAAACGGGTTCTATAAAAATGAATTAGTAAAGATATTGTTGCCTAAAGAATTACAAGCTGTAGACAAAGGTTTACGAAAAATAGGTTTAAGCAATTTGGCTGACGAAGGTGTTAAAGTTTTAAACAGAGCTGCTGAAGATGCTGTAAAAACTGCAACTCCAATATTTGTGAATGCCGTAAAAGATATGACATTTACAGATGCGAAAAATATCTTGTTAGGAGAGCAAAATGCAGCAACTTCTTACTTAAAAGGAAAAACAACAGATAACTTATATAATAGTTTTAGTCCTGTAATTAAAAATTCATTTGCTAAAGTTGGTGCAGATAAAGTTTGGAGTAACTTAATTTCTAAATATAACTCTATTCCTTTTGTGACAAAAGTAAAT
The DNA here is from genome assembly GCA_045110395.1 of Polaribacter sp. Lineage (GTDB taxonomy): Bacteria > Bacteroidota > Bacteroidia > Flavobacteriales > Flavobacteriaceae > Polaribacter. Next base: position 10,015 of record JBGCFX010000286.1, on the reverse strand, counting down.
CCAAATTTAACTCAATATGTTACAAATCAAGCTTTAAAAGGTGTTTTTACAATGATTGAAGTTGAAGAAAAAGGAATCCGTGAAAAAGCAGGTCTAAGAAATACGGCTTTACTAAAGCAAGTTTTTGCTTTACAAGACAATAGATAAGAATAAAAATTTCTTATAAACTAAAGCCTTTGAATCTAATTCAAAGGTTTTTTTGCACCATAAAACTAGCTTTGTAATTTATTAAAATGTGTTAAAAAAAAGCCATATTTTAAGAAATAACACTCATGTCAGTTAAATAAACGTTAAAAAACACACAATGAACTAAAATATAACTGTTAAAATTATTTTTTTTTATGGTTTATTTTAACAAAAGATTTAGATTCGTTCTGTATAATTATAAATCAATTCAAATTTTATGAAACAAATTTACAAGAATGTGTTGTTGGTATTTCTCTTTTTAGGGTCAGTATCAATGATTAATGCACAGTCAGTATCTGTATCAGGTACTGTTAAGGATGCATCAGGACCTTTACCAGGTGTTAGTATTTTAATTAAAGGTACAACAAGTGGTACTGAAACAAACTTTGATGGTGAATACAAAATAAACGCAAAAAAAGGCGATGTTTTAGTGTTCAGATATTTAGGTTACAAAAAAGCTGAAAGAACTGTTGGGAATTCTAATACTATCAATCTTAGTATGGAACAAGATAGTAGTACTTTAGACGAAGTAATTGTTGTAGCTTATGGTACATCAACTAAAGAAGCCCTTACAGGTGCTGTAGACGTTATTGGTGCAAAAGATTTAGAATTAAGAGCAGTAACCTCACCTATTGCAGCTATAGAAGGTAAAGCAACTGGTGTTCAGTTTTTATCTGCTTCTGGTCAGCCAGGTTCTTCACCAGGTATTGTAATTAGAGGTGTGGGTACATTAAATGGTACTACTACTCCTTTATATATTGTAGATGGTGTTCCTTTTCAAGGGTCTTTAAGTTTACTAAATCAAGAAGATATTGCTTCTTTAACAGTATTAAAAGATGCTGCAGCAACTTCTTTGTATGGTTCACGTGCATCAAATGGTGTGGTAATTGTTACTACAAAGTCAGGTAAATCAGGGAAGCTTCAAGTAAACGTATCTACACAATTTGGTGTTATCAATAGAGCAATTGATGATTATGAAACTGTAAACGCTGGTCAGTATTATGAATTAGCATGGGAAGGGTATAAAAATTCTTCTGCAGTAAATGGCGATGTAAATGTTGCTTCAGCTACAATTTTTAATCGTTTGGGATACAATCCTTTTGATGTGCCAAATGATCAAATTGTGGGTACTGATGGTAAGTTAAATCCTAATGCAAATCTAATTTATGAAAGTTTAGACTGGAGAAGTATATTAGAAAGAACTGGTACCAGAGAAAACCATTCTATGAGTATTTCTGGTGGAGGAGAGAATCATAAAGTGTTTTTCTCAAGCTCTTATTTAAAAGAAGAAGGATATGTTATAGAAAGTGATTTCGAACGTATTACTACGCGTTTAAATGCAGATTTTACACCTACAAAATGGTTAAAAGTAGGTGGTAATTTAAGTATTGCTTTAACAGATTCTCATGGACCTTCAAGTGGTGGTACAGGTTCTATTGTAAACCCTTTTAACTGGGCATTAAATTTAGCACCTATTTACCCTGTTTATGAGGTAGATACTAATGGGAAAATTGTTCGTGATGCAAGTGGTGAACCAGTATATGATTTAGGAGAAACTAAATCTAGACCATATAATCCAGGACGTCATGGTATTGCAGAACTTATTTTAAATGAAGAGCAAAGACTTTTAAACAATATGAGTTTTAGAAACTTTGCAGAATTTACCATAATGGATGGTTTAAAAGTAAACCTTACATACTCTAGAGAAATTCAAGATCGTATCGAAAAAGAGTACGAAAATGAAGTAGTGGGTGATGGAAATCCTTTTGGTAGATACCAAGAAGAAAGATATAGAAGAACTGTAGAAAACTTTACGCAGACTATAAAGTATAATAAAACATTTAACGATGTTCATAATCTAGATTTATTAGGAGGTCACGAAAGTTACAGAAGAGATTATTCTGAATTAAATGGTATTGCAAACACCCAAACAGCAACTGGTATCTATGAATTTGCAAACTTTTCTGCAGGAGACAATGTAAATGGTTTTTCTACAGCACACAGAATAGAAAGTTATTTTGCACAATTAGGGTATAATTATGACAGTAAATATTATTTAACTGCATCTTTCAGAAGTGATGGAACTTCTAGATTTAGTGCAGACAAACGTTGGGGTAACTTTTATTCTGTAGGAGCTTCTTGGAGAATAGATCAAGAAAAGTTTATGGAAGATGTTACTTTTATAGACAATTTAAAATTAAGAGCTTCTTATGGTGAAGTAGGAAATGAAAACGTAGGAAACTTTTTCTTATACCAAGCATTATATGGTATTTTGCCTAATGCTGGTGCACCAGGTCTTTTCTGGTCAGATCCAGGAAATTCAGATTTAATTTGGGAAAATCAAGCGAGTTGGAATGTTGCATTAGAGTTTGGTTTGTTTGATAATTTAATAGATGGTTCTGTGGAGTACTATAAAAAATCTTCTGTAGATTTATTATTCAATCAACCAATACCATTAACTGAAGGTCAAAATCAAGCACCTTTTAATATTGGAGATATGTTTAACTCTGGTATAGAAGCAAGCTTAACAGGTCATATATTTAAAACAGAAAACTTTGATTGGGATTTAACTTTACAAGCATCTACACTTAATAATGAAATTACTAGACTAATAGCACCAGCAGATAGTGGTTCTAAAAGATGGGAAGAAGGTAGAAGTAGATATGATTATTATATCTATCATTGGGCAGGTGTAGACCCAGCTAATGGAGATTCTTTATACTTAATGTTCGAAGATGATTTAACAACAGGACAAAGAGTGCCGGTATTAGATGCAAATGGAGTACAAATGACAACAAATGATTTTCAAGCAGCTGGAGAAGCTTTTACAGGAGATAGTAGTATTCCTGACTTAATTGGTTCTATTTCTAATAGTTTTAGATACAAACAATTCTCTTTAGATTTCTTAATCACTTTTAGTGTTGGTGGTAAAATTCTAGACAATGGGTACTCTAGTTTAATGCACCCAGGAACTTATGGTCGTAATTTACACGTAGATGCATTAAATGCATGGAGACAACCAGGAGATATTACTAATATACCAAGATTAGAAACTGGTGCTCCTAACCAAACTGTTGGTGGGTCTACAAGATTCTTAACAGATGCTTCTTTTGTTACTTTAAGAAATGTTAATTTAGGATATAGATTAGATAGCGATTTAGCTGATAAGTTAGGTTTAAACAGTATGCGTTTTTTCGTGTCAGGAGAAAATCTTTTTATTAGTGCAGCTAGAAAAGGGGTAAACCCTCAGCAAGGTTTATCTGGTGTTCAAGGAGGTAATAGTTTTCAGCCTGCAAGCGTAGTATCATTAGGCTTAAATGTTTCTTTTTAATAAATAAAATTAATATAAATAAATATAAATATTATGTTACGAAAAATAAGTATATTATTTCTAGCAGTCTCTCTCTCTCTATTTGTAGGGTGTAGTAAAGACTTTCTAGAAACCAAACCAACAGATTCTATATCTGAAAAAGATGCTTTTGGTAGTGCCGACAATATGTTTTTGGTATTAAGCGGATTGCATAGACAAATGTATGCACAATCTCCTTTATCTGGGGGTTCTAGTAGTAGAGCAGGTCAACAGTATTTCATACCAATGTTCGATGTGTATTGTGGAGATTTAATCCACACAGCAAGAGCAAATGGTTGGATGCGTGCAGGTTTACAATGGTTAAACCATACCAATGCAAATTCATTAAGTGTTGGTCAATTATGGTACCAACGTTACCACTTTATTGCTACAGCAAATAATTTAATTAATGGTATTGCAGATCAAGGTCTACCAACGAACGATCCTAAAATCGCAAATATTTTAGGACAAGCTTATGCTTATAGAGCTTGGGCTTATCATCAATTAGTGATGACCTATGCAAAAGGGTATATTATTGGTACTCCAGCTTCAGATCCTGGTGTGCCTCTACTTACAGTAGCTGGTGCTCCTTATACAAGTGAGCCTAGGTCTACAGTACAAGCTGTATATGATCAAATAGAAGCAGATATCAATGATGCAATAACATCTTTTCAACAAGCATCTGCACCTGCAAATAAATCGCATTTATCTATAAATGCTGCTTATGGTATCAAGGCTAGAGTTGCATTGTCTAAAGGAGATTGGGCTACAGCAGCTTCAGCTGCTGTGTCAGCTAGACAAGGTTTTCCTATGTTAAGTGAAGCAGCTTGGAAATCTGGTTTTAACACTGTTGATCTTTCAGAAGTAATCTGGGGTAGTAAAGTAATTGATGCAGAAACAACATATTTCCGTTCTTATTTCTATTTAATTGCACCTACATTTAATGGAAGTCAAAATAGAGGGAACCCAAAAATTGTTAATATCGAAAGGTATAATCAAATACCTGCAACAGATTATCGTAAAGATGTATTTTTAGCAACAGCACCTAATACAAATGGAGCCGCTTCAAATGGTCAAGGTGGTAGTTTTACACAAGATCCTAATTACAATGATAAAGCATCATTTGATGCTGCAAAAGCTGCAGTTATTAGTAAATATGGTATGACTACAAGACACAATACACATCCATATATGCACGTGAAATTTTTAAACAAAAATCCAGGGTCAATTGATCCAGATGATGTAATTCATATGCGTGCTTCAGAAATGTATTTAATAGAAGCAGAAGCAAAAGCAATGATGAATGATATTCCTGGTGCACAAGCTGCTTTGAAGCCTTTAGGTGAAGCTAGAGATTCTGCATATGATGTAACTGTATATAATACACAAGCTACATTTATGGATCATTTAAAATTTCAAAGATATGTTGAGTTATATGGAGAAGGATTTAGCTGGCATGATCACATTCGTTGGGATGTTGGTATAGATTTAACGAACTCTGGAGCTTCTCAAGTATTATATCAGAATGGATTTACGCAAGCAAAACCATCTGCTAATAGTGCATGGGTATGGAAAATACCACAAGCTGAGATAGATGCAAATCCAAATTTAACGGAAGCAGATCAAAACAAGTAATATAGTTTACTATATAATCAAAAACCACCTCATATGAGGTGGTTTTTTTGTGCAATAAAAAGATAGTTTTTATAAAATAACTGCCATTTGTTGTTGTAATTCTTCCGCTTTTAAAGCAGCTTCATAAGTAAAGTCTTTTTCTTTAGAAGCATAAATAATTCCTCTAGAAGAATTAATTAACAAGCCAATATTATCTGATAAACCATATTTACAAACATCTTGTAAATTTCCTCCTTGAGCGCCAACTCCAGGAACTAATAAAAATGAATTCGGAACAATTTTTCTAATTTCTTTAAAATATTCTGCTTTTGTTGCGCCAACAACATACATTAAGTTTTCTGAGTTTTTCCAAGATTTAGAAGTTTCTAAAACATGTTTGTAAACTTCTTTTTCATCTATTTTTTTTGTCTGAAAATCGAAAGCACCTTTGTTAGAAGTTAATACCAACATTATAGTATGTTTGTTTTAAAAAGCTAAAAAAGGTTCTACAGAGTCTTTTCCCATATAAGGAGCAACAGTAACAGAATCAAAAGCTAAATCTTCAAAAAAAGCTTTAGCATACATTGTTGATGTGTTGCCAATATCACCACGTTTTGCATCTGCAATTGTAAAGATTTCTGGATAATTATTGTTAAGATATTTAATTGTTTTCTCTAAGGATTCCCATCCTTTTAAACCATAAGCTTCGTAAAAAGCAGTGTTAGGTTTGTAGGCAACACATAAGTGATGAGTGGCGTCTATTATTGCTTTATTAAATTCAAAAATAGGATCTTTTTCTTTTAAAAGATGAGGTGGAATTTTATTCAAATCCACATCTAATCCAATACATAAAAACGATTTTTTTTTCTTAATTTGAGCTACTAATTGTTGTGTTGTCATCAGATAATTATAAGTTCTGCAAAAGTAGGTATTTTTGTTTTTAATTTAGACTTCAAATTGTAAGTAATAGATATCTTGCAAGACAAAAAATAAAAATCAGTGTATGTTTAAAAAAGTATCATTCTTAATTTTATTACTATTTATCAGTTGTAATTTCGAAACTCCAAAAGAGTTTTCAAATGAAGCACTCAATGAAAAATTAATGGATTTAAATGATGTTTCTATAACTTTTAAAGAAATAATCAATAAACACAAAGGGGAAAAAATATTAATTGATATCTGGGCTTCTTGGTGTAGAGATTGTATTGAAGGATTTCCTAAAGTTAAAAAACTTCAAAAAGAATTTCCAGAAGTAGCCTTTTTATTTTTATCTGTTGATAAAAGAATAAACTCTTGGAAAAGAGGAATTCAGCGTCATAAAATTCAAGGAGAACATTACAATTTACCAAAAGGAATGAAAGATGGAGATTTTGTAGATTTTATTGGTTTAGGTTGGATTCCAAGATATATGGTGATTGATGAAAAAGGAAAAATAATACTCTTTAAAGCTACTGATGCATCAGATAAAGATATTATTACCGCGTTTAAAAAATCTATATAAAACGTTTTAGTAACTATTTGTTTTTCTCAATGATTTTTGTCTTTCCATTTCTTAAATTTACATCAGAATAAAAAAGACATTAATACAAGCCTTTTAGGTGATAAAATAATAATTATGAGATCAAAAATAGTAGCAGGAAACTGGAAAATGAATAATGATAAGGAAGAAAGTAAACAACTTATCAAAGATTTAAAAAAAGCAATTAAAAAAGAAAAATTAAAAAATACACGTGTAATTGTTGCACCAACATTTGTAAACTTATCATCATCTATAAAAACAGCTAAAAAATCTAAAATTGAAGTTGTTGCGCAAAATATGCACCAAGCTAAAAACGGTGCATATACAGGTGAAATTTCTGCTGACATGTTAAAAGCAATAGGAATTGAAACTGTTATTTTAGGACACTCAGAAAGAAGAACTTATTTTAATGAAACTGATGAAGCTCTTGCTGCTAAAGTTGATGCAATTATCGAAAATAAATTAGAAACAATTTTTTGTTTTGGAGAATTATTAGAAGACAGAAAGTCTGATAATCATTTTGCAGTTGTAGAAAGTCAATTGTCAAACGCATTATTTCATTTAGGCGCAGATGCTTGGAAAAGTATCATTTTAGCGTACGAACCAGTTTGGGCAATTGGTACAGGAGAAACTGCAAGTGCAGAACAAGCACAAGAAATGCACGCTTTTATTAGAAGTATTATCGAGAAAAAATACAATAAAGAAGTTGCAGACGCTGTTTCTATTTTATACGGAGGAAGTGTTAAACCAGCAAATGCAGAAGAAATTTTCTCTAAGCCAGATGTAGATGGAGGTTTAATTGGTGGTGCTGCTTTAAATGTAGACGATTTCACAGGAATTATTAAAGCGATTTAAGAATCGTATTTTAAGATATTTACAATAAATTTGCATCAAGGTTTTTAAATCTTGATGCATTTTTTTTGATAAAACAATTATGGACAATATATACATAGAATATAGTTTTACGGTTTCGCCAAAAGAACCAGCAACAGAAATTTTAATAGCAGAATTAGGAGTTGTAGGTTTTGAGAGTTTTGTTGAAATCGAAAATGGAGTTACAGCATACATTCAAAAAGAAGATTGGAATTCTGAAATTTTAGAGGATGTTTTTGTTTTAAATTCTGATGAGTTTTCTATTGAATACAATCTAAATGAAGTTGCACAAACCAATTGGAATGCAGAATGGGAAAAGAATTTTACGCCTATTCAAGTGGATGATTTAGTGAGTATTCGTGCACCATTTCACGAGAATCCGAATTTAAAATATGATATTGTAATTGAGCCAGAAATGAGTTGTGGAACAGGTCATCATGAAACCACTCATATGATGGTTCAGCATTTATTGCAATTAAATTTAGATAATAAGAAAACCTTAGATATGGGTTGTGGAACTGGAATTTTAGCAATTTTTGCTGAAATGAAAGGCGCAAAACCTATAGATGCAATTGATATTGATAATTGGTGTTATGAAAATTCTTTAGAGAATGTTACTCGTAATAATTGTAGTAATATTTCGGTTTTTTTTTTTTTTTCATCACTTTTAATCAATAAAAAGTATGATGTAATTATAGCCAACATCAATAGAAATATTTTATTGATGGATATGAAAATATATACTAATTGTTTAAATGAAAATGGGGTTTTATTGTTGAGTGGTTTTTATGAGGAAGATATTCCTATTATAGATGCAGAAGTTTCTAAATACAATTTAAAATTAGAAACTTATATAGAGCGTAACAATTGGGTGGCTTTAAAATATAATAAAGAGTAAAAAATATTCGTTATTTTTGTAAGATGAGTATAAAAGAAAAAAATCAAGAAGAAGTAGATGTTTTAGAGCAAGAAACACATAAACACGAAATAGTTTTACATAATGATGATGTAAATACTTTTGACCACGTAATAGATTCTTTAATTGATGTTTGCGAGCATTCATTACTGCAAGCAGAGCAATGTGCAACTATAGTACATTATAAAGGAAAATGCACTGTAAAATCTGGTGAATATAAAGATTTAGAGCCAAGATGTTCTAAATTATTAGAATTGGGTTTATCTGCAGAATTGATTTAATTATGGAAAACGTTTTTAAATATTACGAGTTTTCTGATTTTTTTATCGATACATCTGATGCTTTTTCAGGAAACCAAATAAGCTTTACAGTATTAAATGAAACTCATTTTTTAATTTTCGAAAAAGAAAATACAGATTATAATTTATATGTCTCAAAATATAAATCTAAAAAAGAAATTGGTGTTAAATCACCAGAAATACTTGAAGTTTTAGTAAAAAAATACGATAAGAGTATTCCCAAACATCGCTTAATGATTAAGCAATATCTTCATTAAACTGCAATTCACCGAAAAAAACATTAAAATAAACAGTTATTCTTTTTATTTGTAGTGACTTTTAGAGTAAATATGGGTCATATAAATAAGAAACAATACAAAAGGTGCTTAAAAGAATTTTAATAATAATATTAATACTATTTCCATTGATTGGGTTTACACAAGTTGTACCACCAATGGTTCCACCTCCACCTCCTCCAGGTTTGCCTATAGATGGTTTAACAGGATTGTTTTTTTTAGTAGCAACAATATATGGATCTAAAAAGATTCTTAAAGATAGTAGTAGTTAGTTTTAATACTAAGTTTGGTTAGACAAAAAGGCCTTGAATTTATTCAAGGTCTTTTTTATTTATTAAAGATTCATTGTCTTTAATGAAAAAACTCATCTTATAAAGATGAGTTTTTGTGACCATGGCAGGATTCAAACCTGCAACCTCTTGAGCCGTAATCAAGTGCGCTATTCAGTTGCGCCACATGGCCTTTAAGCGGCTGCAAATATAATAGCATTTTTTGAAAATAGAAAGGCTATTGTTGTTTTTTATGAATTTATTTTTGTCTTGTAAGTTTCAATAATAGGTTGTGCTATTTTTAAATCATTTTTATGAATATAAAGTTCTACTGAATTTTGAGTAGAACCAAAACCTGTTAACCTAGCCATTTCTGGGTGGTTTTTTATTGAGGAAGAAATATTTTTTTCATCTAATATGTTTTTAAGACCCTTTACAATAATTAAAGTTTCTGTAAATACATTTATAAGTTCTGTGCTCATAGTTTTTGTTTTTAGTTTAAAGAATTAACTGTTACATAAGCTCTCCATCCAATAATTGCTAATTGAACTTTTGATGCTTTAGAAATATCCAATCCTTTTTTTGTAAAAGAAGGTAAAACCAGTTTATTAATTCTTGCAATTGTTTTAAAAAGCTGTTTTTTCATTAGTCGTAAATTGTATCTCAAATTTACTAAAAAATAAACAACTCAATCTCAAAAATAGATTGAGCCGTC
>JBGCFX010000285.1:0-2949 GCA_045110395.1 Polaribacter sp. | reverse complement strand
CCATATACTGTAGCTTTTCAGTCGCAAACTTTAGCCATTAAAAATGGCGATAAAATTTTAGAAATTGGTACAGGTTCAGGCTATCAAACTGCAGTTTTATTAGAGTTAAAAGCAGAAGTTTATTCCATAGAAAGACAGCATGAGTTGTTTAAAAAAACATCTTTATTTTTGCCGAAATTAGGCTATAAACCAAAGAAATTCATTTTTGGTGATGGTTATAAAGGTTTACCAGAACAAGCACCTTTTGATAAAATTATTGTAACTGCTGGTGCTCCTTTTGTTCCTAAACCTTTATTATCACAATTAAAAGTGGGAGGGAAGTTGTTAATTCCTGTTGGTGATAAAACTCAAATAATGACTTTATTTATTAGAAAATCTGCCAAAGAATTTGAAAAACAAGAATTGGGGGATTTTGCTTTTGTGCCTATGTTGGAGGAGAAAAATTAAAATCCCATCTAAATCTTCCCAAAGGGAAGACTTTTAAAAGCTGAATATTCTTACATTAAATTTGTTTTAGTACAATTTGTTTTTTTGTTTTGAATACTTATATACTTAATACTAATTTACTCAGCCCTTTCCCAATAAGCAGTTTTCCCAAATAAAGAAAAGCCAATGTAACCTCTTAATTTTAGCTTGTTTGGTTTTACTAGTTTGATATAGCATTTGTAAACTTTTCCATTCCTTGGATCTAAAATAGTTCCTCCTGACCATTCATCATCATCTTTTTCTAAACCTGTTAAGATGTTTAAACCTAAAATAGGTTTGTTTTTGTTTTCATCCTCACATTTATCACAAACAGAAGTTTGTCTTTTAGGATCTTTAATTTCAATCACTTTTGCGTAAGCTTTTCCGTTTTTCTCATAAACTTCTATTACTGAGTCTATTTCTCCTGTGTCTTCGTTTTTAGAATTCCATTTTCCGAAAATAGTTTGCGTGTTAATAGATATTGTAAGTGTTAAAAGGACTAGAGTTAAAAGTGTTTTTTTCATGGTTTTTATTTATTTGGACTTCGACAAGCTAAGTCTGACATGTGTTATTTTAATTAATTTTAGGATTTAGATTTGTAAACGAATAAACAACTAAACTTTTATAAACTCGCATCAAAGTTTTCATCCCATTTTTGTTGTACTCTTAAAACCTGTTCAATAACATCTCTTACACAACCTTCACCACCTTTTTTATCAGAAATATATTTAGAAACATTTTGAATTTCTCTAACAGCATCATTTGGGCAAGCAGCCAAACCAACTAATTTCATTACAGGATAATCAGGAACATCATCTCCCATATATAAAACGTTTTCGGGTTGTAAATTGTATTTTTTTACCAATTCTTTATATTGCTGAATTTTATCATGAGCACCCAAATAAATATCTTCAATACCTAAAGCTGCTAAACGTTTTCTTACTCCTTCATTTGTGCCTCCAGAAATAATACAAACTCTAAACCCTTTATTTAAGGCATTTTTCATTGCATAACCATCTTTAACATTCATATGTCTCACTAACTCTCCATCAGGCATTATGGTTAACATTCCGTTTGTAAGTACACCATCAACATCAAAAATAAAGGTGTTAATTTTAGGTAATAATTGTTTGTAACTAATTTCCATTTTGAATAGATTTTGTCAAAATTTTATAAATTTTTTGTTGCTCTTTATTCAGCAAATCTAAGTGATTTTTTATTGTTTTTTTATCATTTCTAATTGCTGGACCAGTTTGTGCTTTTTGGGGCGATAATTTTTCAATTTTTGAAGCGGTTTCTTTAATTAAAGGTTGTAAAACTTCAAAAGGTACATTGTTTTCCTTGCAAATATCATTCCCAATTTTATATAAATGATTTGTAAAATTATTTACAAAAACGGCTGCAATATGTAATGCTTTACGTTGTTTAGAATCAATTTTAAATATTTTTTTACCAATTGATTTTGCGAGTTTTTCTAAGAATTGAAAATCCATTTCATTCTCAGCTTCTAAACAAAAAGGGATTTCAGAAAAATCAACTTCTTTTTCTTTTGAAAAAGTCTGTAACATATAAAAAACACCTTTACTTGTCTTGTTTTTTAAATCATTCATAGAAAAACAACCAGAAGTGTGCACCACAAAAGAATTTTTAATTTTGGATGAAACTTCTGCAATAGCATCATCTGAAACTGCAATAATGGTAATATCTGTTTTTGGGATGTTTTCTAATTTTCTGGAATTTATTTGTGTAACCATTATATTATCAGCCATTAAAAAAGCTTTTTGTAAATGAGTGGCTACATTTCCATTCCCAACAATTAAAACTGATATCATAAAAGCGAAGATATTGAAATTTTAAATATGATTTAAGATTGGTTTTCTTAAATTAGCTGATGTAAAATTTATCTGTTGAAGAAGTTTGTTTGTTTATTGATTCTGAGTTTCCTGACTTTTTCTTGTAGTAAAAAGAAAATTTCTAATTTACCTTTTGAAGTAAATCATAATATTACTTGTGACGATTTGTATAATATTGGTTACAAAAGAACTTTTGGAGTTGATGTTATTTTGATTGGTAAAATAATGAATGATACAATAATTCATTATCAAATTGATGTACCTCCTGTTGATTATGTTTTTGATTATGATAATATTGAAGAAAATATTACAGATGAAAATGATACAATAACAAATGCAACTATTTATGATAAATATTTAGAGAAAGATGCATTAGAGTTAAATGATTCAATTTATGAATTTGTTTGGGGAAGTTTAAAACAGCAGCAAAAAGATATCTGTAAAGAAGGATTAGTAAGTTGGAGGAACTTTATGTTAGAGTTAAAAGAAACTGAAACTAAAAGTTTTAGAAGCACTATTGATACAAATAAATTTAAAGTCCTGGATGTTGAAAAAGAATCTAATTATCCAATAGATGAATTTAAAGTAGTCAACTTAGTTACTAAAGACACATTTGATTGTTCTATTTATG
>JBGCFX010000284.1:0-5747 GCA_045110395.1 Polaribacter sp. | reverse complement strand
GAACATTATTATGGCAAACACCCAATTCTTGCAGCACTGTTTTAATACCTGAAGGATTATTTTCTTCAAAAATAAAATCTATAATATCCATCATTTTATAATGAATTTCATAACCTTCTCTGTTATTACCTTGCAAACCATGCTTTATCATTGTAGAAAACTGCTTCGGAAATGCTTGCCCAATTACAGAAATTACTCCAGAACCACCAGCTAAAGCAACTCCTAAAGCTAAATCATCATCACCAGAAATAATCAAAAAATCGGCTGGTTTGTCTTTTAATAAAGTATAATATTGTTGTTTATTGTTTCCTGCTTCTTTTACAGCTACAATATTTTTAAAATCATTTGCCAAACGTAAAGTGGTTGCAGGCTCCATATTTTTGGCAGTTCTACCAGGAACATTATATAAAATAATTGGTAAATTAGTTGTTTCTGCAATGGCTTTAAAATGCTGATAAAAACCTTCTTGAGTTGGTTTGCTATAATAGGGTGCAACTGATAAAAGCCCATCAATACCTGTAAAATCTCTTGTTTTTAGTTCTTCTAAAACCAAAGCTGTATTGTTACCACCAACACCCAAAACTAAAGGCAAACGTTTGTTATTGGTTTTAATAATAACGTTAATTATTTCTTGTTTCTCTTCTTTGGTAATAGTTGCACTTTCTGCAGTTGTGCCATTAATTACTAAATAATCTGTACCATTTTCTATATTGAAATTCACCAATTTTATAAGGGCATCAAAATCTACACTTAAATCGTTTTTAAATGGCGTTATTAACGCAACTCCAGTTCCAATAAATTTTTGCATTGTAAAAGTATTTATGGTGTAAAATTACACTATTCAAATTAATTTAAAAGTGAAATAATCAAATCTTAAAAAGAATAAACACTTTTACACTAAAAGTTTAATTTTTCAGTTTTTTAAGAATTTTGAGGTATTTTTTTAACTCAGTAGAAAACTGTTCTACATTTTCTATTTCTGAGTGAATTTCCATTTCGTATAAATTAGAATTTACATTAGAAAAACCAACTTTAAAAGTTGCCTTAGAATTATAAACGGCTTTTTCTAAATATAGATTTTCTTCATTAAAAAAACCAATTAACAAATCGAATGGAGTTTCTATAAAACTCTTAAAATTGGGTTGAATAAAATCTCCTTTCCAATTTATATCTTTTTCAGAAAAATGCTTGAAAGAAGCATCATCTAACTTATCAAACTTTTTAAAACTGTATATTTTTGTATTTCTTACACCAATAATAGTCTCAATTTCTGTTTGCAAATCTATTTTAGAAGAAATACTATCAAGTGTTAAAATACCAACAGTCATAATTTCTTTTTGAGAAACTGTTCTTTTAGTATTGGTTTTTAAAAGCTGTTTATTCAGCTTTTTTCGCACTCTATTTTCTTTAATTTTTGATAAGTTCATTCCTTAATTTAATATTGTAAAAATAGAATTATTTATCAGTAATTTCTAACAAAATAAATTGATTTAGTTGTTTTCCGTATTTCTGAAAATTATCATCAGAAACTAAAATTAGAGATTGATTACCGTTTGCTAATTTTGGGCCTAAAGTAATTCCCTCTAAATTATCTACAATTCCGTCTGTTAATTTGTTTTTAACATCTTCAAAATTAAATGCCAATCTTTTTTTAACAAGAATAAAGTTCTGCTCTTTTAATGAATTTATTTCTAATGTATTTGTAGTTTCATTATCTATAGAAACCTCAAAAATTTTAACAATATTACCATAAACTCCATAGCCATTTTGGTAGGTTCTTTCTATGACAAAAAAGTGGTTTTCTTTATATTCTAAAATGGCAGTAACTCCGTTTAAATTGATATTTCCTTTTGCAGGTTTTGTAATGTGTTCTAACTGATATGCAAACTGTTTTGTAGCATTTTTAGTCTTTTTATCAAAATATGTAATTCTTACAGGAGATTGTGTTTTTTTAAAAGTAGGTTCTACTCCATCCGCTTTTAAAACACCTTCCATAGCTACCCAAAACCCTTTACCATCTTTACTTTTTGTAGAACCTTCGAAAACTGCATTTTGTTTTACATTCTTTAAATCAGAAAAATGAGTAGGTAATTTATATTGATGTTTAAAAACACCCTCTTTGTTTGTTGTAAATACAGATGGCTGTTTATCACCTTTAATAAAACCTTCACTCACAAAATAAAACTCTTCAGTTTCTTCATCCATAAAAATAGATTCTAAATCTAATGCGTTTTCTTTATAAAAATGAGAAATGGAATCACTTAAAAAAAGCACCTCTTTAAAATCAATAGTATTAATTTTATTATTTTGAATATTAATATTTGCTGATAAAAATCGCGGATTTCTTTGATCATCTACTACAAAATGGTACAATCCATTTGCATAATCTATGCCTGAAAGTCCGCCAATTATAGAGTTTTTAAAAACCAAAGAATCTTGCAAAACATATTCATCTAAAAAATGTAAGTTTGCTTTCGATGTTATTAATGATGTTGATTTTTTTGATGCAACTGATGTTTTTTTACAAGCTGTAAAAAAAGAAATTAGAAGAATTAATAGACAAGCATTTTTCATTAATAAGTTTTAAGCAAAAATATGATTTTGTAAGCATATTATTTGTTTATCGTCTACAATTAAGAAATCTTGAAAGAAAATTTTAAGATTTACATCAACCTAAATCATATTAAAATGAACAAAAAACTTTTATTTACCTTAAAATTAATTGCAGCAATTATTATGCTGCAAACTTTATTTTACAAATTTACTGGCGCTCAAGAAAGTGTCGATTTGTTTACAAAATTAGCTGGCGAAAATGAAGCTATTATGAGAATTGGTACTGGGGTTTTAGAACTTATTACTTCTATTTTATTGTTTATACCAAAAAGAATATGGTTAGGCGCAATTTTAACAATTGGCTTAATGGGTGGTGCAATTATGGGGCATTTAACAAAAATAGGAATCTCTCATAATAACGATGGTGGTTTACTTTTTGGGTCTGCAATACTCATATTTATTATAGGTTTGGTTATCTTATTTTTTGAAAGAAAAAATATTCCTTTTATTGGAAATAAAGTTTAAACATCAACCCTAACACTTAAAAAATTGATAATTAGCAACTTACTCTAAGTTGTTTCATTTTTATCACTAAAACTCACAAAAAAATATCAAAAACACTTGTTTTATGTATTTTTTTTATTAGATTTGTATTGTAATTAAGTTATTAGTTGCAAATTTTTACCCCCTAAGTAATAAAATATGAAATAAAGTTATTTTTTGAATCATCCCCCTAATTGTTAGCCACCCCTAAATTAACTAATAATTGATAAAAAAATAAAAAAGTAATATCTATTTATTTAGACCAAAATTAAGAAGCAGTTGCATTTAGCAACTGCTTTTTTATGTATAAAATAATTTACGTGCAAAAAGTTTTTAAAATACTAGGAATTCTATTTTTCGTTTTTATTATTTGGATTATTTACTTAGCAAATACTGGTAAAAACAGTCTGTTTTTCGATTTTACCAAATCTTTTCCTTATAGTGATAAATTAGGACACTTTTTATTATTTGGATGCTTGACTTTATTAGGAATTATCGCATTAAATTTTAGAGGCTTTAAAATTGGAAAAAAATCTATTTATTATAGTACAGCTTTTGTTTTTACTTTTGTTGTTCTTGAAGAATGCAGTCAGTATTTTATAGCTTCTAGAACTTTTGATTTGGTAGATTTATCTGCAGATATATTAGGAATAATTGTAGCTAGTTGTATTGCTAACTTCATAAAAAAAGCTTCTAAAAAAACTACTTAGATTTTGCAATCATCGCTTTGCAAATTAGATATTGTGCAACAATATAAGTAATCATTATACATACACCATATATTTCTTTTGCTTCATAAAACTTATTAATTGCCAATAAACTATCTGAAATAATAAAAATAACTCCACCTAAAAAAAGCCATAAATTCTCTGTATTTTTTTCTTGTATATAATTTAAGAAAGTAAGTTTCCCAAAGGTAGAAATAACAATTCCGTAAATTATTACTGGTATAAACATATCTCCTAAACTATCATTAATTACATAAAAAACACTGCCAAAAGCAAGGACAAAAGGAATTGCAGAAAAAATAATTTTATTTGTAGGTGTTTTCTTTAAATAACCTGAAGAAATTTTTATGTATAAAATATGCGCTATTAAGAAAGAAACCAAGCCAAACAAGAAAAAATCATCATTAAAAAGCAGAAAAGTATCGCCCCAAAAAGAGAAAAACAACGCAGAAACATACCAAAAACTTGCCTTTTTTACTGAAACCAAATAAACAAGAACCAAAGAAATTGTGATGAATGGTTTCGTAAAAAAAGTTAACGTTTTATTATCTAACAAAAGTCCTGAAAGGTAGATTATAACAACAATTAGAAACAATATTGATGTAGAAATTATTTTAACTTTCTTTGTCATTTTTTATGATTTAAACTTTAAAAACCTCACAGATTTTAAAAATCTGTGAGGTTTACTTTAATACTATATTTTCCTTCTGTTATCTTCAGACTGGGTATCAATTAATTTATTGTAAGGATCTACACCAACCTCTAATGGCTTTTCATTAACAATTAAAGTAATTTTGTTAAAAATCTGTGTTATTTTATGTTTCTTAAAATACAGTTGTTTTTCTTTCTTTTTACCATCTATTCCTTCTTCCGTAAAAACAGCAATATCTATATAATCTGCTAAAGGAACAGATAATATTGGCTTGCTCATTTTATCATTTTTATAGCTTAAAGTATCTCCTACTTTTTCTCCGTAAAATTTTTTCCCTTTTTCATCATTTCTATATTTAGAAACTTCAAACTCAATATCTACTTGATATTTTCCATTTTCTAGTTGGGTAGATTTTACATCAACAATTCTATTTTTATAAAGTGTAATGGTTTCAAACATATCTTTTAAAACATATTGTAAAGAATCTGGGGTTACCTCTCTAATATAATCGACCATTTCTATAGAAGTAGTATAAGGTGGTTCTTGAAAAGCTACTTTTTCTACATACTTTTTTAAAGCAGCATTTAATGTTTTTTCGCCAATATAATCGCTCAAAGCATAAAACACTAAAGATCCTTTTTGATAACGAATATAACCTTGCCCATCATTATACATTAACGGTTTTTCTCTCTTTGTTTCTAAAGTTCTTTGAAACAAATACCCATCTAAAGCATCTTTTAAGAAAGTTCTCATTTTCTCTTTCCCATTTTCGTGTTCTAACACTTTTAAAGAAACATATTCAGACAAACTTTCTGACAACATAGTTGCACCCAAAACATCTGCACCATTTATTTGATGTGCCCACCATTGATGTGCCACTTCATGCGCAGTTACTGCAAAAGGATAATCTACACCATCTCCATTTTCTTCATCTACATCTGCTATAAAACCAAATCCTTCAGAAAACGGAATTGTATTTGCAAAAGACTGTGCAAAAGTACCTGCAGTTCTAGGAAACTCTATAATTCTTGCTTGTTTGTGTTGATAAGGGCTAAAATTATCTTCGTTATATTTTATAGAAGCTTTCATACCTTTTAGCATTCTATCTAAGTTATAAGTATGTGGTTTATGGTAGTAAATTTCTAAACTAATTCCATTCCAGATTTCTTTTTTCACTTCATATCTTGCTGAATTAAATGCATAGAAATTCAAGATTTTGCTATCCATTTTATAGTGGAAATATTTACGCCCCTCTTTTACCCATTCTTTTT
>JBGCFX010000283.1:0-17008 GCA_045110395.1 Polaribacter sp. | reverse complement strand
TAGCGAAATTGCTTACGAACTTGGATTTGAGTATCCTCAATATTTTAGCAAACTATTTAAGAATAAAACAGGGTTCACACCAGTTGAATATAGAAATTTGAACTAAAATACTACTGCCAACACCGTGTATAATTAATGGCTTGGTTTAAGCCAACTTACGAAAGTCTTCGCGGACTTTCTATCTGTGATTTATTTGCTAACTTTAGTGCTTAAAACACGCAACTAACCATACACAACAACGTTGTAAAACATTGTGACCCGTCCTGAATAAAGGCAACATAATTTTAAGCAAAACATATGTTCAGCCTCGCTGGTTTTTTGTGGTCATTTAAGAAAATGATTTTTTCTTACTCAGCTATAAATTTACAGATTATCTGTTCAATTTATTTGTAAACAATGCTCTTTGATTTTGTATCATAAAACGGTTTTCTTCCAAAATCATCTTTTTTCATATTTACTATTTCTTGGAACTGTTCTTGTTTTATCAAAAATTGTTTTAAATCTCCTTTTGTTGCTGGTTTATTTTCTTCTCTAATTAAAGGTGATTTTATAGCTTCAACTGCTAAAGTTCCTGCAACTGAATTTCCAACACCAGAAAAACTCATCTGATTTATTTTAACTTTATCAAATTTTGACCTATTTTCTTTTTCAACTAATTCTTTATTCAATTTTTTATTCTTTAATTGGTGTGAACCAACTCTACAACTATTGCTACAAAACTTCTGTACTCTTCTTCTTTTTGGAACATATTCTTTTTTGCAATATTGACATTCATAATTTCTTGTTTCCATTTTACGTTAATTTTACGTACGATTAACGATTAATCGTTAATTATTTGCTTTTTACAATCTTTTTTGTAAAAACATGAGATAATAAATAATGAAAAGCATCTTTTTTTGTAAGCAAATGTGTAGCATTATTTTTACTTATTTTAGGAGTAATGAAATCATTCTTCAATTTTTCAAACAACAAAAATTGCTCTTCTTTTGGAAGAGCTTTTGCTACTTGATAAACCGTTTCTGAATTCATTTCTAATCTATAACTTAGGTCTTTACTAAGTTATAGATTATGAAATCTGAAATCATCTATAAATGTATGTCCGACAGATGTCTTTTTGTGTCTGTAATGAAGATTTTATGTCAGAATCATAAATTATTAATTTTCAGACGTCAAATTTTTAAGCTTTTCTAAAAATTTCTTCACTCTAAAGTCATGTAATCTATTTACATCTCTTGCATAATTTCTTACTTTGGTTATTGGAATTTTATGCTCTATATTTATATAATTGATAAAAGTTTCTTTTATGTTTGAGATTAGATTTAATTCCAATAATGCTTGGTGTAAACTATCAATATTAGAAGGTTTATTCTCTTCTAAATTTTCTATAAAATTATGAGTGAATTGATAGACATCAAAATTCACAAATATGTTTTCATATCTTTTATAAGTTTCTTTTAATATTCCCAACTTACTAAAAACTGCATCCTCCTCGAATTGATAACGGTCATTTAAACTGATAAGAACTTTTAAATAACCCTCAAAAGTTACCGTTTTTTTAAAAGCTTCATCTTCTAAAAATTCAGTAGATTTAAAATAATCTTCATTACCTCCTAAGTAGGCAATTAAAGTTTCATAGGTAGCTAGTGTTGAACATAATCCACTTCTCAATGCTTTTAATTTTTGAAACCTATTTAATTCCATTAAGTTTTCTACACCATTTTTTGAAATCTCCTTTTTTAGAAAAGACACTGATATATCTACGATATTGTAGATTTCTCTAAAAATCTCTCGAGCAATCGCTTTTTGCTCTAATTGCTCCATTCCATAGACACGATCATTAAAATCTTTAAAGAATATGTAGAAATAATTATCAATATCTGCTTGATAGATTTCTAGTATATATTCATAGAATTCACTTTTCAACTCTTGAGAAGGTTTATTTTCAGAATTTAAATCTGGCAAATACAAAACACCTTTCTTAACATTTAATTTTGGTGATGAAGCAACATTGACGGCAATATAAACTCCTGATTTCACTAAAATATCAATCTGACTTTCTTTTGGTAAATCATAGAAATTTGTGTTTTTCTTTATACAAGACCAATACTTTCTTTCCTTTTGCATTTATTTTAAATTATTATCTTAACAATACAGAATAATCCTCTGGTAGTTCTGCATCAATATCTCTTAAATACTTTTCTAATGCTTTCATTGTGGAATGTCCACTTATTGGCAATATCCTACTTTTGGCTTCGTGTTGAGACATCGTTTCTCTATATGCTCTGTATATCTTAGTGATAAAAGTATGTTTAAAACTATACATTCCATATTCAGTTCCTAATTTAAAATTATCTTTTATAGCTTTAAAACGTTTAGAGAATTCATTTCTTTTATTAACTTCTTCTGCATCCCAAAACTCCCCAATTTCAAACCTTCCAAATAAAAACGCTTTAGGATCTTTTTCTAATAGATCTGGCAAATTTTCCAATAAAATTTCTGGAATGATTTTTATTTGAACGGGTTTATTTTTTGCCTTGACATAAAGTTTCTTGTCTTTTACGTCCACATCTTCTATTCTCAATCTACAAATCTCGATAGGTCTTAAAATACTGTAAGAGATAAACTTCACAAAGAGTAATAAATGAGTATCAACCTCTTCTAAATAGTTGTAAATCTCTTTTTCTTGTTTTGGAGTGTATGTTTTATTTCTTTTTGGAACGGATTTTAAAACAGCTATTTTACGTACAAAATTATCTTTCACAATTTCATTGTCTTCTAAAAGTTGAAACATCGAAGCAATATCTGTTCGTGAATTATTACGATTCCTTGAACTCGTTCTTTTTAAAACATCATTTAAATATTGAATAACTATTTTCTTTGTTATAAAAGTGATGGGATTGTTGTAATATTCTTTTTCTTTTAACCATTTTTCAAAAAGCCCTATCCTACTCTTATATTGAACAAAAGAATTTTTATTCATCATATTTACTTTTAAATCTAAAGTTAATTTAAAAGCATCTTCTATACCTAATGAAGTCTCTTGAACTTGCTTTTCAATAGTTTCTTTTTCTGTTGAAATTAGTTGTTGCTCACTTGTTGATGAAACTTGTTGCTTTTTTGTTGATACATTGTTGCTCGTTGTTGTTTCTTCTGAAAAAATTGACGCTTCTAAAACAGTATTATCCTCATAAGGATTAAATCCATATTGCAACAATTCTAAAAGTGCTTGTTGCATCGTTTTTAAAAAAGCATAGCGTTCTCTTTTGGTTTTTAACTTGTTTGCGCCTGCTTTTATAAATGATTGCTTTTTTAATTTTCCTGTAGTTGGATTTCGAAATGAAAAATACACAAACCAATCTTTGGATAATGCTTTCTTTTTTTCATTAGAAGTAAGTCGTGACCAAGTAGAAATATCAACACCTCCTGTATATATTTTTGGTTCAGAATAATTCAATTTCATAGTAAAAACGTTTACGGTAGCGTTTACGGTACGTAAAAGTAAGAAACTTAAAGACATAAAAAAACGGATTGTTCGTAAACAATCCGTTGATTCTATTAGCATTAAGCTTTGTAGCGGGAACTGGACTCGAACCAGTGACCTTCGGGTTATGAGCCCGACGAGCTACCTACTGCTCTATCCCGCGATTTGGACTGAAAATATAATATACAAAATAAGTAATAACCAAACTTTCTTTTAATTATTTTTTAATACTCTAAATTCTAATGAACTATAAAAAGAAATTATCTTTGCAATATGATACATAAAGCTGGTTTTGTAAATATTATAGGAAATCCTAACGTAGGAAAATCTACATTAATGAATGCTTTGGTGGGTGAAAAGCTATCTATTATAACGTCTAAAGCCCAAACCACTAGACATCGTATTTTAGGAATTGTAAATGAAGACGATTATCAAATTGTGTTTTCTGATACGCCAGGAATTATAAAACCTGCCTACGAATTGCAATCTTCTATGATGGATTTTGTAAAATCCGCCTTCGAAGATGCCGATATTTTAATTTATATGGTGGAAGTTGGCGAAAAAGAATTAAAAAACGAGGCTTTCTTCAATAGAATCATTCATAGTGAGATTCCTGTTATTTTATTATTGAATAAAATTGACAAATCTTCTCAAGAGGAAGTTGAAGAAAAAATAGAATATTGGAAAAACAAAGTCCCAAATGCAGATGTCTTTGTAATTTCTGCCCTAGAAGGATTTAATGTTTCTTCCGTTTTTGAAAAAATAAAAGAATTACTTCCAGAAGGCCCTGCTTTTTATCCAAAAGATCAATTAACAGACAAACCTGAACGTTTTTTTGTAAATGAAAAAATTAGAGAAAAAATTCTAATGCATTACAAAAAAGAAATTCCGTATTCTGTAGAAGTTGAAACTGAAGAGTTTACTGAAGAGGAAAATATTGTGAGAATCAGATCTATAATAATGGTAGAACGTGAAACTCAAAAAGGGATTATTATTGGTCATAAAGGTTCTGCTCTTAAACGAGTTGGCGCTGAAGCTAGAAAAGATTTAGAAAAATTCTTCGAGAAAAAAGTTTTTATAGAACTCTATGTAAAAGTGAATAAAAATTGGAGAAGCGATAAAAATCAACTAAAACGATTTGGCTACAATCAAAGTTAGTTGAAAAGTGTTTCTAGAAGTTAAAAACTCCAGAGTTCAATTATAATTTTCATTCCTGCGAAAACGGGAATTTAAATTATTCTTATCATAAAATCGTGTAAATCTCTCATTTGATTTTTACCTGTATCTTTTCCTATTTTTCCTAAAAAATATAGAACAGTCCAAATAAATGGCAAAGTAACTAACATAATTATAGGAAACATTAATGATTCTTTTAGAGAAATTCTTGTAAAAAACATCACACAAAATGCTAAAAAAGAAATTCCTATTACAAAATGAATAAACATAAAAAGCGTCCAAACTTGTGGTTTTGGCCCAAAAAGACCTTTTAAAAGTGATGTTTTTATAGTTTTCTCTATAATTTCTATATGTAGTTGAGGCGACCAAAAATGTTCATCTTTCTTAGAAACAGAGATAAAAATATGCCCATCTACTATATTTCCTACAAAAGGACAATCTTCTTTTTTAAATTCCTCAGAAAAATTTTCAAGAATTTTTTCAAAATTTTCTTCTAAATCAATTGTGAATCTTGGTCTTAAAAAGATTTCATTATTTCTCTTTTCTATTAAAATATTCGATCTTTTATTCATAAAAACCTATTTTATAACAGTCTAAAATTACGATTATTTTCTTTTAGTTAATTGTATCTTTGCAAAAAATATCAACACAAAATGAATAGCATTGTTGCCATTGTAGGAAGACCAAATGTAGGGAAGTCAACACTTTTTAATAGATTGGTTCAAAGAAGAGAAGCGATTGTAGATTCTGTAAGCGGAGTTACAAGAGATAGACATTATGGGAAATCTGACTGGAATGGAAAAGAATTTTCGGTGATAGATACTGGAGGTTATATTGTTGGTTCTGATGATATTTTTGAAGGAGAAATTAGAAAACAAGTAAATTTAGCCATAGAAGAGGCAGATTTAATTGTTTTTGTGGTAAATGTCGAAGATGGTATAACACCTATGGATGCTGAAGTTGCTAAACTCTTACGCAAAGTAAAAAAACCAATTTTTACTGTTGTTAATAAAGTTGATAATGCAATGCGTGAGCCTGATGCTGTAGAATTTTACAATTTAGGGTTAGGAGATTACCATACAATTGCGTCTATAAATGGAAGTGGAACAGGAGATTTATTAGATGCTTTGGCTGCAGAAATGCCAGCACCTGAAGAAATTGATTTAGAAAAAAAGGAGTTACCAAGATTTGCTGTGGTTGGTAGACCAAATGCAGGAAAATCTTCATTTATAAACGCTTTAATTGGGCAAGACAGAAATATTGTAACAAACATTGCTGGTACAACAAGAGATTCTATCGATACAAAATACAATAGATTTGGTTTCGATTTTAATTTAGTAGATACTGCAGGAATCCGTAAAAAATCGAAGGTAAAAGAAGATTTAGAGTTCTATTCTGTAATGAGAGCTGTACGTTCTATAGAATATTCTGATGTTATTATTTTAGTGGTTGATGCCACTCGTGGTTTTGAAGGGCAAGATCAAAGTATTTTTTGGTTGGCAGAAAAAAACAGAAAAGGTGTTGTTATTTTAATTAATAAATGGGATTTAATTGAGAAAGAAACCAACACTTTACGTGATTTTGAAGCGATGGTAAAAAAACAAATCGAGCCTTTTACAGATGTGCCTATTGTATTTATTTCTGCATTAACAAAACAACGTTTATTTAAAGCGATTGAAACTGCTGTAGAAGTTTTTGAAAAAAGAAAAAAGAAAATACCAACAAGTAAGCTAAATGATGTAATGTTAGACATCGTAAAAAGCTATCCACCACCAGCTACAAAAGGAAAGTTTGTGAAAATTAAATATTGTATGCAATTGCCTACTCCTACTCCGCAATTTGCATTTTTCTGTAATTTACCACAATATGTTAGAGACCCTTACAAACGTTTCTTAGAAAATAAGTTAAGAGAAATTTACGACTTTACAGGAACACCAATAACTATTTATTTTAGGCAGAAATAGTTCGTTATTTATTATTTTGTAACTTCCTACTTCCTAATACGTCTAATAGAATACTATTTTTATAAGTTTTGAATGATGAAAATAATTAAATCTAATAAGAACACAGAAGTAGAATTACCACTTCAACTAAACATTTCTTTTAAGAAAGTTTTTGTAATGTTTGAAAAATATGCAAGTGATGAATTTAAAAACCATCCTTTTTATACTTCAGCATTAAAAATGGTGAAATTATTTAAAAAACATCCTGAATTAAATGATGGATTTTCTGATTATACTTTATTAGAAACCTATAAAGAACAAATAGATTTACTATTAAACCCTTTGTTTCCTGAACCTTTGTTATTAAATGAAATAAAAGCAGCAAGTGTACCTTTCTCTTTTACTTCTTTTAAATTTACAGATAGATTTAAAAACATATTAGATAATGCAGGTGAAGATTACGAATTAAATGTTCGTAATTTTGAAGATGATACTATGTACGTTATGGCTTGTACATTTATTTTAGGCTTTGTTTATGGGTATGCTGTAGATGCAAAACGACCTTTTTATTTTGATATTCCTGATAAAAAAACAGGAACAATGAAATATTACAGAGCAACTTTTAATGGCGATTTTTCTGAAATTACACCTACAGAGAACGCTCCAAAAATAACTGAAGAAGATTTTAAAAACCTACTAAATAATTTTGATAACATAGAATTATGGAGAGAGAAATTTCCTCCAAATAGCTATATTTTTAAAGGATTTGGACTTATTAATTTGTTTGATGTAACTGCAGAAGAAATGCTTTCATCAATTAAAGCAAATTTATTAGCAGGTGGTGATGATTTAATCTATAAACTTCAAAATAACTTACGAGATTTTTACAGTATAAGAGATTTAAAATTAGGATATTCTATTTTTGATAATCTAAATACAAAAGTTTGTGAAACTGCCGTAAAAAAATCAAATAGTATTATTCTAAACAAAGAATCTGAAGTAAAATGCGGTACAGGTTATTTTTGTGATGGAATTATGCAGAAGGTTTTTAAAAACCATGAAACTTTTATCATTTCTGATGTAGAAGAATATGGTTTACATACAAATAAAAACCCTTTTTATCAAAATCTATACGATTCTGGTATTCAAAGCATTATCATTGTTCCAATAAAAGCAACAGTAAATGGCGATTTGGCTTTATTAGAAATAGCATCACCAAGAGCTTTCGAATTAAATTCGGTAAACATCAACAAATTAAAAGACATCATTCCAGTTTTTGAGGCTGCAGTTAAAAGAACATCAGAAGAACATCAAAACGTTTTAGAAGCAACAATACAAGAAAATTACACCTCTATTCACAGTGCTGTAAAATGGCGTTTTTACGATGCAGCAGAAAAATTTCATCAAGAAAACCAGAAAAACGAAAATGCCAAATTAGACGAAATCGTTTTTAAAGATGTGTACCCTTTATTTGGTCAAAGTGATATAAAAGGATCTTCTGATGCAAGAAACAAAGCAATTAAAGAAGACCTAACTACACAACTAACACTAGCAATATCTGTGTTAAAAGACGCTTGTAAAACAGAGAAATTACCAATTTACAAAGAACTCATGTTTCGTGTATCTTATTATTTAAAAGATGTAGAAAAGGGTTTAAATGCTGGTGATGAAATTGGCATTTTAGATTTTCTAAAGAGGGAAATCTACCCTGTTTTTAGTCATATTAAAGAAATTAGTACTGATTTATCTCAGAAAGTAACGATATACATGAATCGTTTAGACAAAAACTTAGATGTTGTTTATGAACGAAGAAAAGAATATGAAAACAGTGTCATGCTTTTAAATGATAAGTTGGCTAAATATTTAGACAACAAACAAAAGCAAGCACAAGATATGTTTCCTCATTATTTTGAGCGATATAAAACTGATGGTGTAGAATACAATATGTATATAGGGCAATCTATTACAAACTCGAAAAAATTTGATAACTTATACTTGTACAACCTTCGTTTATGGCAATTGCAAGTTACTTATGAAATGGAAAATGTTGCTTTTTTTGAGCGTAAAAATATGCAAAATGATTTACGAGTTGCTTCCTTAATTTTAGTGCATAGTAATGCAATGGCTATAAAATTTAGAATGGACGAAAAGCAATTTGATGTAGATGGAGCCTATAATATTAGGTACGAAATTATAAAAAAACGTATAGACAAAGCAAATATAAAAGGTACTGAAGAACGCTTAACAACTCCTGGTAAAATAGCTATTGTTTATTCGCAAGAAAAAGATGCTTTAGAATATTCTAAATACATTGCTTACTTACAATCTAAAAATCAATTAGGTAAATTAGAATACTTAGAATTAGAAGATTTGCAGGGTGTTTCTGGCTTAAAAGCTTTAAGAGTAGAAGTTATTTATCAAAAAGAGTTTGATGAAAATAAAACCATCACTTTTAATGATTTAATTAAAGAAATTGAGGCTTAAATTGGCGTTCCTTGAAAATAAAATGAAATTGCAAAAGCTAAGACACTTACAATAATACCAATCATAAAAACGGTATAGGTAAGTCTTAAAATACTATATTTTCTATTTAAAACCAATCCTAAAAAGTATAAATCTTTAGTTAAAGAACCATAGAGATATTCTCTATCTTTCATCATTTCTTTAATTCCCCATTCAAAATCATCTAATTTCATTTTATGAAAATTACCAAAAAATAATAAATTTACTTTTTTATTAGATACATCTTCTTTTGTAAACTCACCACTTGTAACATTTGGTCTTGTTGCCAAAACCGATAAAACAATTGATGCCACAGTAAACACAACAAAAATTATGGTGGGTATAAATAAATGTTCGTTAGAAGGGTTATCTAGTTTTGGTAATAAATTAGACAATGCCAAAGAAATTATAATAGCGTTTACAGATAACAAAATATTTGCTTTTGTGTCTGCAATATCACTTAAAGTAATATGGTTTCTCAAAGCAACTCTAAACATTGTTTCTACGCCTCTTTCTGGGACATCTCCTTTATCCTTCTTTAATTCTAAAGCTTCTTGTTTCTGATTAAATTTTTTAAGATCTCCTTTTATGTCTTTTTTGTTTTTAATTAATTTTGATAAATTCTTTTCTTTTCTCTTTGTCCAATTTTTTAAAGCATAAGCTGTATTAAAACGATGTTGTTTTGTCAAAAAATCTACATTAATTGCTATCCAATCTAAATCAGATACCTTTTTAAAATCTGTTAACTCCCACTCTTTCCTTAGCAAAGAAGTGTAATCGAAAAAATTTTTAGAAGCTAAATGCGCACAATCTGCATCCATAATTATTTTTTCTAAATCGCTATTTGCAATATGTCCCATTTTAGTTGCTAAAATAAGATTAGAAATAGCTTCAATTCTTTTGCCTGTAACTTTATGTTTTTTTAAAAATGAAGCAGCAATTAGTAAACTTTCTTCTTCGTGATTTTCTGCACCTTTTAAATAACCTGTATCATGAAACCAAGCAGCAATTTCTAAATTTTCTAAATCAGCTTTATCTAAAGTAACATTTTCTGCTAATTCTTTCGTTTTTTCAACAACTCTTTGAGTATGAGCTAAATTATGATAAACATATTCTCTTTCTAATTCCGTGTTTAGTAAATTAAACACGTATTTTTCTACCTCAACAATTAATGTGCTCATTGTAAAATTATTTTATAAAAGAATCAAAAGAAATTATAGACATCTTTATCCCTTCATTAATATTCGTCGTAAATTTAGGTATTGCTTTCAAAACCTACAAATTATGAATTATTTGTAAGGTAACAAGTGTTTTTACGTCTAAAAATGCAGATAGCATAACAATATTAATTTAGAAAAGAAAGGAAACAAAATTATGCTTACTTGGAAAGAAGTTATCAATTTTACAGTAAAAGGAAACCCAACTCCTAATAGAAGAGTTGAAAAAACTGAAACAGAATGGAAAGCTCAATTAACTCCAGAGCAATTTAGAATTACAAGGCAAAAAGGAACAGAAAGACCACACACAGGTGCTTTATGTAGTATTTATGATGAAGGACAATACAACTGTGTTTGTTGTAACACACCTTTATTTGACTCTACAATTAAGTTCGATTCTAGTTCTGGTTGGCCAAGTTTTACACAACCTATCAAAGAAAATGCCATTAAATATCATAAAGATATTTCTTTTGGTATGATTAGAGTAGAAGTAATGTGCAATACTTGTGACGCACATTTAGGACACATTTTTCCTGATGGACCAGAACCAAGTGGTTTGCGTTATTGTATCAATTCTGAATCTATGCAATTAGAGAAAGTAGGTTTAGATGATTAAATTATTTGGTACAGAAAAATGCCATAAAAGCCAATATTATAAAACATTTTTAGAAACGCGTAATTTAGATTACGCGTTTTTAGATGTAGCAGAAAATAAAGATTTTGCAGAAGAATTACGTAATTTGTACTCAAACAGGAAACTAAATTTCCCAACAATTACAATTAATCATAAAAAGTTAAGAAATCCTTCTGATAAAGACCTTCAAAAATGGATAGATAAATGATGAAGTTAAACATAAAAAATACTTTTATAGATAATTTACCTGCTGATAAAAATCTTGAAAACTCAAGAAGACAAGTTACAGAAGCTGTTTATTCTTTTGTGACACCTAAAGAAACGAACAAACCAAAAGTAATGCACATTTCACAAGAAATGGCTTCTGAATTAGGAATTTCTAAGGAAGAAACTCAAACTGATTTTTTTAAGAAAATAGTTACAGGAAACAAAGTTTATCCTAAAACAAAACCTTTTGCAATGTGTTATGGAGGTCATCAATTTGGGAATTGGGCAGGGCAATTAGGAGATGGAAGAGCCATAAATTTATTTGAAATTGAACATCAAAATAAAAACTGGAAAGTACAATTAAAAGGCGCTGGAGAAACTCCTTATTCTAGAACTGCAGATGGTTTAGCTGTTTTACGTTCTTCTATCAGAGAGTATTTATGTGCAGAAGCAATGTATCATTTAGGTGTGCCTACAACAAGATCTTTGTCTTTAAGTGTATCTGGAGATGATGTTTTGCGTGATGTTTTATATGATGGAAATCCTGCGTATGAAAAAGGTGCAATTGTTTCTAGAATTTCACCATCTTTTTTACGATTTGGTAATTTTGAAATTTTTGCAGCCAGAAAAGATGTTAAGAATTTAAAGATTTTGGTAGATTATACTATTAAACATCATTTTTCGCATTTAGGCAATCCATCTAAAGAAAATTATATCAACTTTTTTAAAGAAGTTTCTGAACGTACTTTAAATATGATAATTCATTGGCAGAGAGTGGGTTTTGTGCATGGAGTTATGAATACTGATAATATGTCAATTTTGGGTTTAACCATAGATTATGGACCTTATGGTTGGTTAGAAGGTTTCGATTTTGGTTGGACACCAAATACCACAGATAGACAACATAAACGCTACAGATATGGAAATCAGCCAAATATTGGGTTATGGAATTTATATCAACTCGCAAATACTTTGTATCCAATAATTGAAGAAGTGGCACCTTTAAATGAAATTTTAAATCAATATAAAATAGATTTTGAAAAAAAATCTTTAAGAATGATGCAATCTAAATTGGGTTTATATACAGATGATAAAAACGATTTAGAATTGATACAAAATTTAGAAGACAACTTACAATTGGTAGAAACAGATATGACAATTTTCTTTAGAAATTTAGCAAATTTTGATAAAGTCAACAAAAATGATGTTTTAAGAATTATTGAAGATGCTTTTTATAATTTAGACGATATTTCTGACCAAGTAAAAAATAATTGGCAATTATGGTTTAAAAAATACTATGAAAGATTACAACTAGAACCATTTACCAATTCAGATAGAAAAGAAAAAATGAATGCAGTAAACCCAAAATATGTTTTAAGAAATTATATGTCTCAATTGGCAATTGACGCTGCAGATAAAGGGGATTATTCTTTAATTGATGAGTTGTATCAACTTTTAAAAAACCCATATAAAGAACAACCAAAAAACCAGAAATGGTTTACTAAAAGACCTGAATGGGCAAGGAACAAAACTGGTTGTTCTATGTTATCTTGCAGTTCATAATGTCTGTTTTAAAATATATTTTACAAATTCCTGACGGATATTCTTTCGGAATTTACAACAACAAAAAATACAGTATTTTAAAAGAAATTTACAACAACGCAAAATCCTTTAAAATCTTTGCAGAAGAATTACAAGGCACTAATTTTATAAGTCTAAATTATTACATAACATCAAAAAACGAATTTTTAAAAACTTGTGAAATGCCACAAGAAAAAGTAATTCACTTTTTAAAAAACCTACAATTAATTACAAAAAAAATAAAAATGAGTACACATAAAAAAGCATACATAGCTGGAGGTTGTTTCTGGGGAATGGAAGATTTATTTAGAGTAAGACCTGGAATTATAGACACAGAAGTTGGTTATATTGGTGGCGAAAATGAAAATCCTACATACAAAAATCATCCAGGTCATGCAGAAGGTATTGAATTAACTTACAATCCTGCAGAAACTAATTTTAAAGAAATTTTAGATTATTTTTTTAGAATTCATAATCCTACAACTTTAGACAGACAAGGAAATGATATTGGTGCTAGTTACAGATCTGCAATTTTTTATCAAAATGAAGAAGAATTAAAAACTGCTAAAGAAATTATAGAAATTGTAAACAATTCTGGTAAATGGGAAGGAAATGTAGCAACAACATTAGAGCCATATTCTAAATTTTGGGCTGCAGAACCAGAACATCAAGATTATTTAGTGAGAAAACCTAATGGTTATACTTGCCACTTTGAGAGATTTAGTGAACCCTTTATTTAGTGAAACTCTAAATTATAAAATTACAAAGTAATTTAAATAAATTAGTAAATTGAACTAATCCCACTTTTTTAGCAGGATCTCATTTAATACAACAAAAAATATGCAATTAGGATTAGGAACAGCAGCTTTAGGAAGACCACAATACATTAATGTTCGTCAAGAAAATTGTGACAATTCTAATATAGAAACTTTTAAAAAACAAAGTTTTCAAGTCCTAGAAAACGCTTACAAATTAGGAATCAGGTATTTTGATACAGCTCCTGGCTATGGTTTGGCTGAAGAATTAATATTAGAATGGTTACAAACCAAAAATGATAATTCTATTGAAATTGCCACAAAATGGGGTTATACTTATGTTGCAAATTTTAATCCTAACGCAACAATTCACGAAATAAAAGAACATAGTGTAGCCAAATTAAATGAGCAGTGGAATTTTTCTAAACAATTACTTCCCAATTTAAAAGTGTATCAAATTCACTCTGCAACTCTAGAAACTGGTGTATTAGAAAATAGTGAAGTTATAAAACAACTGGCTATTTTAAAAAAAGAACACAACTTAAAAATTGGATTAACAACAACTGGTAAAAATCAGTTTGCAGTAATAAAAAAAGCATTAAATGTTATTGTTGATGATGAACAGATTTTTGATATTTTTCAAGTAACCTATAATTTTTTAGAGCAAAGTTTATTAGAAATTTCTGATGAATTAATCAATCAAAATAAACAAATTGTAATTAAAGAAGCTTTGGCAAATGGACGTGTTTTTAGAAATAAAAACTATCCTAATTATGATGAAATGTATACGGTTTTAGGTAATTTATCAGAAAAATATAATATTGGTGTTGATGCCATTTCTTTAAAATATTGTGAGCAAACAGTTGCTAATAGTATCGTTTTAAGCGGCGTAAGTAATACTGAACAACTAGAACAAAATCTAAAGCTGAATAATTTTACACTTTCTACTGATGATATAGAACTCTTAAAAACTTTTAAAGTTTCATCAGAATTTTATTGGCAAGAAAGAAAACAATTACGATGGAATTAACCAAAATAGCTTTTGGTGGTGGTTGTCATTGGTGCACAGAAGCTATTTTTCAATATTTAATTGGTGTAGAAAAAGTGGAACAAGGCTGGGTTGCTTCAATTAAAGAAAATGAAACTTTTTCTGAAGCTGTTGTTGTACATTTTAACAATGAAAAAATCGATTTAAAAACATTAATCAAAGTTCATTTGTTAACACATAAAAGTACGAGCAATCATTCTATGAGAAATAAATATCGTTCTGCGATTTATTATTTTTCAAAATATCAGAAAGAAGCATCAACAAAAATCATAACAGATTTACAACCCAATTTTAATGATAAAATAATTACTCAAATATTAAAATTCGATAATTTTAAACCTTCATCAGAAGCTTTTCAAAATTATTATCGATCCAACCCTGAAAAGCCTTTTTGCAAAAATTACATCAACCCAAAATTAAAATTCCTAATACAAGAATTTTCTAACAAAATTAACAAACGTAAAGTAAGTCAATTGATTTCGACTACATAGAAAATCTACTTTATGAACACTATTAGACTTGAAATACAGAATAAAAAAGGGCATCAATTACAAGCGTATTTGGAGTTACCAGCCAATGAAAAACCAAATCATTTTGCCATTTTTGCTCATTGTTTTTCTTGTCATAGTAATTTTAATGCGGTTAAAAATATCAGCAGAGCTTTATCCAATCACGGTTTTGGCGTTTTACGTTTCGACTTTACAGGTTTAGGTAAAAGTGAAGGTAAATTTACTGAAAGTCATTTTTCTGCAAATGTTAACGATTTATTAGCTGTTAATGATTTTTTAACTGAAAATTATAAAAGTCCTGCATTATTAGTTGGGCATTCTTTAGGTGGTGCAGCTGTAATTGTTGCAGCTTCAAAATTAGAAAACATAAAAGCTGTGGCCACTGTTGGAGCACCAGCAACAGTAAATCACGTAACTCATTTATTTTCTCACGCTATTGAAGAAGTAAAAGAAAAAGGAGAAGTACAAGTTAATATTGGAGGCAGGCCTTTTAAAATTAATAAAGAATTTGTAGATGATTTTTCTAAAACTGACTTACCAGAAATTACCAAAAAATTACGCAAACCAATTTTAATTCTTCATTCTCCAGTAGATACTGTTGTAGAAATAGAAAATGCTCTAAATTATATCATACAGCAAAACACCCCAAAAGTTTTGTGAGTCTAGACAAAGCAGATCATTTATTAACACAAACTAGAGACAGTATATATGTTGGTAATATGATTGCTACTTGGGTACAACGTTTTTTTGAGCCAGAAGAAAATGAAATGTTGCAAACAGATGGAGAACAATTAGTTGCACATTTAAATTTATTAGAAGACAATTTTACCACATCTATACAAACAAAAAAACACGCATTTATTGCAGATGAACCTGCTGTTATTGGTGGTGATGATTTTGGCCCTTCACCCTATGAACTATTAACAGCAAGTATTGCAGCTTGTACTACAATGACTTTAAAACTATATGCACAACGTAAAAAATGGGATTTACAAGAAGTATTTGTCTATATTTCTCATTCTAGAAAACATTCTGACGAATTAGACATAGATTTTGAAAAATCTAGAAGAATAGATCATATCTCTAAAAAATTAAAATTTGTTGGTAATTTAGATGATAAACAAAAACAACGCCTTAAAGAAATAGCTTCAAAATGCCCAGTTCATAAAACAGTTGCAAGTGAAGTGTTTTTTGAAACAGAATTAATTTAAAAAAACAACTTAAGTATGAATATCATCCAAAATATTAAAAATTATTTCACTTCTAAAAATGAAGGAAACATATCTGAAAATGCACCAAAAGAAGTTTGCCCAAACTGTTGGGGAAAGCAAGAGTGGGAAGGCGAATTTTACAAACAAAATAAAGGAAATAAACTTGTAGGGAATGATCAGAAATACAATAATTTTATCAATAAAATTGTAGAAAGTAATATTACTGGTATCAAAATAAATGAAAACACCTACGAGTGTGTAACTTGTAAAATGACATACAAACATCAGCATTAAAATTCTATATTACTGTATCCTTATAATTTTAAGGATATTTTTTTATTTAGATTCTTTATTAATTATTTCTAATAAAGTATTCAGAAAAAATCAGAATCTTTAAAATTATTTTTTTTCGATAAATTGTAGTAGTTTTAACTTGAGTTTCGCCTATAAGAGTATAATAAACTCCATTTTGTTCTACTCCTTTTACAAAGTAGTACTCTATTATCTTCTAATTTATCAAAAAAAAGAAAAATGAAAATATCATTTAAAATAAATAACAAAGAAATTTCTGTTGATATTGAAGATGGAAACACACCTCTTTTATGGGTAGTAAGAGATCTTTTAGATTTAAAAGGAACAAAATTTGGTTGTGGAAAAGCAGCTTGTGGAGCATGTACTTTACATGTAAATGATATTGCAGTTCGTTCTTGCTCTTATGCTGTGAAATTTGCTGAAGGTAAAAAT
>JBGCFX010000282.1:0-4765 GCA_045110395.1 Polaribacter sp. | reverse complement strand
CAATTTGGTAATTATGGTTTGTCGTTTTTAGAAGATATGATTAAATGTTATCAGTTTTTACATAACACACCATATCAATTTAAAAATGAAAAAATAGCAATTTTACGCAACTATGTTTTAGAAGGTCAGCAATGGATTGCTTGGAATAATAAATATGATATTAGTGCAGCAGGTAGGCAATTATTTCCAAAAGAGATGACTCAGAAATTTAATATTTTAAAAGCCAGTATTGAAAAATTACAAGAACTAGATAAGGATTTTTATAAAGCTTATGATATTGCAAAAAACACCAAATTATTAGAAGGCAATAAACATTTTTACAAATCCGATTTTCAAGTTCATCGTTCAAAAGAATTTTATTTTTCGGTTAAAATGAGTTCAAAAAGAGTGATTGGAACAGAATCTGTCAATAAAGAAAATGTACAAGGATATTTTATGGGTGATGGAGTTTCTTTGTTATATACAGACAAAAACCAATACAATGAAATTTTCCCTTTTTGGGATTGGAAAAAACTACCAGGAACAACTATTATTCAGGATGATAAACCACTGCCAATTATAAGGTTTAAGGAGTTTAAAACCAATAGTAATTTTGTGGGCGGTGTAAGTAATGGTAAAAACGGAATTGCAGTTTTAGATTATGACAGAGATGGATTATTTGCTAAAAAATCTTGGTTTATGTTTGATGATAAAATTGTTTGCATAGGGACAGATATCAATGCAAAAACTAATTTTCCTGTTGCAACAACTTTAAATCAAGTATTTTTAAAAGGCGATGTAATTGTAAGTCAAAAAAATAAAATTAATACTAAGTTTAGAGGAAATAAACCTGTTCAATTAGATTGGATTTTACACGATGATATAGGTTATTTAGTAAATAACAACAATAAAATAAATGTACAAAGTCGTTTTTTAGAAGGCAGTTGGAACAACGTTGCAAAACGATACAGACCAGTAATATTAACAGAAACCATATTAAAAATTTGGTTGGATCATGGTAAAAACCCCAATAATAAATCTTATGAATATATATTAATTCCAAATGCTACTTCTCAAAAAATGAAGGAATTACACAAACAAAAACCGTTTGAAATAATAAATACTAAAACGCAACAATCTGTAGTTTCTTCGGATAAAAAAACAGGCGGAATCATTTTTTACTCAGCAGGAAAATCAAAATTATTGGGAGGTATTTCTGTAGATAAACCTTGTGTTTTAATGTTTGAAAAAAGAGAAAATGATATTGAGGTTTCCATTAGCGAACCAACTCAAAATTTAGATGAGATTAAAGTTTCTTTTGATAATTATAAAATTGATGATAAAAGTACTTCAAAACACAACATTTCAATTCAATTACAACAAGGAGAAAAAGCAGGAAAAACAACAACTTTTTATATCAAAAAATAAAATTTCATTCAGTATTGTGCAGGATACAAATTGAATTCACATTATTTATATTAGCAATATTAAAATTAAAAAAGGAATCTTATAAGATTCCTTTTAACAATTTATACCAAACAATATTTTAAATATGTTTACAATTAAAAAAGCACATTTATTACTAATTACTATCTGTTTTTTTGCAATTTCTTGTCAAAACAACTCACAACAAAAATTAGTAAAAGCAGAAATAAACAAAGGAAATAGAACTAAATACAATTTCAATCCAGCATGGAAATTCATCAAAGAAAATCCAAAAAATGCACAAAATTTTGATTTTAGTGATGAGAAATGGAGTACAGTAAGTGCACCACACACCTTTAATGATATTGATACTTTTGACGATTTAAGTTTAGGAAAACACATTGGCGAAAAAAATCAATGGAGAGGTACAGTTTGGTATCGCAAACATTTTAAAATTTCTAAAGAAGACACAAATAAAAAAGTTTATATTGAGTTTGAATCTGTGCGTCAAATTGCAGATGTGTACATCAATGGTAAATATTTAGGAACCAATAGAACAGGTTTTATTCCATTTGGATATGATTTGACTCCGTATTTAAACTTTAGTGACAAAGAAAATATCATTGCAGTAAAAGTAAATAATGATAGAGGAGAACACTTTAGAGAAAACTTTCCATTAGTTTGGCATCATGAACATTGGCATCCTAATCATGGAGGGATTTACAGAAATGTTTTTTTGCATGTTATGGATCCTGTGCATATTACCTTGCCTTTGTATGATAATTTAAAAACAGTTGGAACTTATGTATCAGCTTCAAATATTTCAACAGAAAGTGCAGATGTCAACATTTCAGCAGAAACCATAAACGAATCTAAAGAAGATAAAAAAATTACTTTCCAAGCAAAAATTATTGATGCTAATGGATATGAAGTAAGTACATCAACAAAAACTCAAAATTTAAAAGCTGGAGAAAAGTTTACTTTTTCAACAACAAATAAAGTTACAAATCCTAATTTATGGTATACTCGTAAACCTTATATGTATAAGGTAGTTACCTCTTTAAAAGAGGCTGATAAAGTGTTAGATACATACGCTTCTCCTTTAGGAATTAGAACATTTGAGTTTAATAAAGACACTGGTTTTCATAACAATGGTGAGTATGCTAAATTACATGGTTGGGGGCAAAAACCAACTGCAGGTTGGGCAGGTTTAGGCGCAGCTCAACCAGATTGGTTAAAAGATTATACCTATCAATTGATGGATGAAGCTGGTGGTAATTTCATAAGATGGGGACATTGTGCAGGTTCTCCAGCAGAAATAGCTATGGGAGATAAATATGGTTTTGCAACTTTAATGCCAGGTGTTAGTGGAGAATCAGAAGATGAAGGCGAAACTTGGGATATTAGAATTGCAGCTTTTAGAGATATGATTGTGTATTATAGAAACCACCCATCAATTGTTATTTGGGAAGGTGGTAATTGGGCAGAATCTGCTGCACATTATGAAGAAATTTTAGAGGTAATTAATACTTACGATCCAGAAGGGAAAAGATTAATGGGGAACAGAAGAGCTGATGTAAAAAATGATTCTGAAGAATATATTTCCATTGAAATTGGTACAGAAGGTTGGCAAAGAGAATATGCACATTTGCCATTAATTGAAAGCGAATATTTAAGAGACGAAGGTTCTAGACGTGTTTGGGATAAATTTACACCAGATGATAATTTTTGGACGCATCCCAACATTTCAAGAAACGTGTATAAAATTGGTTCAGAGGTTTTTGCGGTTCGTCAAGTAGAAGATTGGTGGGACAAAATGGGTAAAAAATCTTATCATAGTGGAGGTGCAAATTGGGTGTTTACAGATGGAACTCATGGAGGAAGAAATCCTACAGAAGTAACAAGAGCAAGTGGAGAAGTAGATGCTGTAAGACTTAAAAAGGAAGCCTTTTTTGCAACAAAAGCAATGTGGAGACCAGAAGCTCAAATTCACGTAATTGGACATTGGAACTATGAAAAAGATACTGAAAAAACGATGTACGTTGTTTCTAATTGTACAAAAGTAAAATTGTACATCAATGATAAATTAATAGGGACAGATAAAAAAGCAGACAATGGCTATTTGTTCAAATTTCCAAAAGTAAAGTTTGAAGCAGGAAAAATAAAAGTGGAAGGCTATTTAAATGATAAACTATTGGTTTCTCAAACTAAAAAAACAGTTGGAGAACCTGTTGCTATTAAATTAACGTCTAAAGTTGGTCCAAAAGGATGGTTAGCAGATGGATCTGATATTGCTTTAATCGATTTTGAAATTGTAGATAAAGATGGAAATAGACATCCTTTAGGAAGAAATACAGTAGATTTTACAGTTTCTGGCCCTGGAATTTGGAGAGGTGGTTACAATAGTGGAAAAGTAAATACAACCAATAATTTGTTTTTAGATGCAGAAGCAGGAATTAATCGTGTCGCAATTCGCTCTATGTTACAAGCTGGAGATGTTACAATTACAGCAAAATCAGAAGGTTTAAAACCTGCAACAATTACAATTGCATCTAAACCTGTTATTATTGAAAATGGTTTGTTAAAAGAACTTCCACAAGTGTACGAAGTGAGTTCAAATTTTGAAGAACCATTACCAATTCATACACCAAAAACAGAGCCTTATAATCCTGCAAGAGTCAATAAAAGTGATTTATTTACAAAGTTTAGCTACACAGGAAATGGAAAAGCAGCCTTAAGAAAAAATGTGCATTGGGGTAAGAAAACCTATACAGATATGGAGCATAATTATACTGTAATTCCTAGATATTTGGTAGGTTCAGAGTATGTAAGAGTTCCAAATTCTGATGGTAAATATTGGGCAAGAGATCAGTTGCAATTCATTGCAGGTGCAGATATGGAAATCTATGTTGGTCATGATGATAGAGTGCCAAGACCCGTATTTTTAACTAAAGACTATGAAGATACTGGAGATGATGTAAATTTGGGAGGTGTAAAAATGTCATTATTCAAAAGAGTTGCTAAAAAAGGAGAAAGCATTATAATGGCTGGTAATAGTGATGGAGATTTACCTGAAGACACCAGAATGTATTTTGTAATTGGAAAGAAAATAAAAAAATAAAGAATATTTAAAATTTCTTTAAAATAAAAAAAAGTATCCTGTATTATATAACCATTATAGTACAGGATACTTTTTTTTATTTTAAAAACTAATTTTAGTCATTGAATTTGTAGCGTAAAAACAGCTATATAGTCCGCATTTATGAACAACAAAATAATTTTTAAAATATTGATTTTCATATCATTATTTTGCTATTCACATTATTCTGCTCAAAACCCAATTGTACCTAATAAAGGATTA
>JBGCFX010000281.1:0-7650 GCA_045110395.1 Polaribacter sp. | reverse complement strand
TACGATTTACAAGGTTTTTGTTTCTATTGGTATTCATTTTAGTCGGGGTGGCAGGATTCGAACCTGCGACCTCCTCGTCCCAAACGAGGCGCGATGACCGGGCTACGCTACACCCCGAAATTGTAAAAATGTAATTTTATTACTAAAAGTTACATTCCTTAAAATAGTCATCAATTTTAGGACTGCAAATATAGAATTTTATTTATATATTGTATTGGAATTTTAAATTTAATTTACTCAATAATGAAGCAATATATTTCTTTTTTAGCACTGTTCTGTAGTCTGTCTTTATCAATTTTTGCTCAAAATAAAGAGTATGAGGTTATTGTGACTGATTTAAATAATCCTTGGGGATTTACATTTCTGCCAGATAATTCAATATTAATTACTGAAAAAGAAGGGAAACTCATTCATTTTAAAAATGGAGTAAAAACTGAAATTAAAGGAGTTCCAGAAATTTATGTTCGTGGTCAAGGTGGATTTATGGATGTTGAATTGCATCCAAATTATAAAGAAAATGGTTGGATTTATTTTACTTACGCTTCCTCAGAAGGAGGAGGGAAAGGAGGAAATACCACTTTAATGAGAGCAAAATTGCAAGGAAAAGAATTGACTAAAAATGAAGTTTTATATAAGGCAGGTCCAAATTCTAGAAGAGGACAACATTTTGGATCTAGAATTACTTTTGATCAAAAAAATCACGTTTATTTTAGTATTGGTGATAGAGGAAATAGGGATGAAAACCCACAGGATATTACAAGAGATTGTGGTAAAATTTATCGATTGAATGATGATGGAACAATACCAAAAGACAACCCTTTTAAAGACAAAAGAAATGCTAAAAAATCTATTTTTAGTTATGGTCATAGAAATCCTCAAGGAATGGAAATTAATCCTTTTACAAATGAAATTTGGGCACACGAACATGGTCCTAAAGGAGGAGATGAAATAAACATCATCAAAAAAGGAAAAAATTATGGTTGGCCAAAAGCGAGTTATGGTGTTAATTATAGTGGTACAAAATTTACCAAAAACAAAACTTTACCAGGAATGGAAAACCCAATTTATTATTGGACTCCATCTATTGCACCAAGTGGAATGGCTTTTATAAATAGTGATAAATATGGCAAATGGAAAGGAAATTTATTAGTAGGTTCTTTAAAATTTCAATATGTAAGTAGATGTATTTTAAAAGGGAATAAAGTTTTTAAAGAAGTAAAATTGTTAAAAGGTATTGGTAGAATTCGTTCTATAGAACAAGGTTTAGATGGTTTTATGTATGTTGGTGTAGAGCGTTTAGGAATTGTGAAAATTTTACCTAAATAAAATATACCATGAAGATTGTTTTTTTATCAATAGTCAGTTTTATGATTTTATCTTTTATTGATAAAAAAGAAAATTATGTTCCCATAAATCAAACGTTTCAATTATCAGAAAGTATAAAAAGAGGAGCCATTATTTATCAAAAAAAATGTGCAAGATGTCATCAGAAAAATGGGGAAGGTAAAAAGAAGAAATATCCGCCTTTGGCGAAATCAGATTTTTTAATCAATAAAAGAAAACAGAGTATAAGTGCAGTTAAGTTTGGACTAAAAAAAGAAATACTTGTAAACAATGTACTTTACAAGAAAAAAATGCCTAAATCTAGATTAAAAGCCACAGAAATAGCAGATGTAATGAATTATATTACCAATTCTTGGGGCAATAAAAATGAGAATATAATTAGCGTAAAAGAAGTCGAAGACGTTTCTAAAGAAGAGTAATTATAATGTATCAATTTTTGTTATTAACTAATTATAATTATTCATAATGATTTATGGATTAAATAAATCTAAAAAATTAAATTTGCATTTCAATTTTCAATAAGAATTATGTCAGAAAACATAGAAAAAATAAAATGCTTAATTATTGGTTCTGGACCTGCAGGATATACAGCAGCAATTTATGCAGCAAGAGCAGATATGAAGCCAATTATGTATACAGGAATGCAAATGGGAGGTCAATTAACAACCACAACAGAGGTTGATAATTTTCCTGGTTATAAAGATGGAACAGATGGAACTGCAATGATGATGGACTTGAAACATCAGGCAGAACGTTTTGGTACAGAAGTGCGTTTTGGATTGGTAACTAAAGTAAATTTAAGCGACAAAGTTGGCGGAATTCATAAAGTTATAGTTGACGAATCTAAAGAAATAGAAGCAGAAACTATTATTATTTCTACAGGAGCAACTGCAAAATATTTAGGTTTAGAAAGTGAACAACGTTTAATAGGTGGTGGAGTTTCAGCCTGTGCAACTTGCGATGGTTTTTTCTATAAAGGACAAGATGTTGTGGTTGTTGGAGCAGGAGATACTGCTGCTGAAGAAGCAACATATTTAGCAAATATTTGTAGCAAAGTAACTATTTTGGTGCGTAAAGATTATATGAGAGCATCAAAAGCAATGCAACACAGGGTTAATAAAACTGAAAATATTGAAGTTTTATACAACACTGAAGTTGATGAAGTTTTAGGTTCTAATGTCGTTGAAGGAGTTAGAGCTATCAACAATCAAACAAAAGAGAAACATGATATTGCTGTAACTGGACTTTTTGTTGCTATTGGGCATACACCAAATTCGGATTTATTTAAAGGTGTTTTAGAAATGGATGAAACAGGTTATTTAATTACCAAAGGAAAAACAACACATACAAATATGCCAGGCGTTTTTGCTGCTGGAGATATTCAAGATAAAGAATACAGACAAGCTGTAACTGCTGCAGGTACAGGTTGTATGGCTGCTTTAGATGCAGAACGTTATTTAGGTGCTTTAGAATAGGCAACACAATTATAACTTTATAAAAAAGAGATTACAGAAATGTAATCTCTTTTTTTGTAACATTTTTTAAGATTGATAGTATATCTGTTTTCACATAAACAATTATTAAAATGAAAATTAATAACTACCCAATCATTAAAAATCTTATTGTCTTCTTTATTTTATTGTTGATGATTTCTTGTCAAAAAGAAAAAGTAGAAATAGAAGATACTTCACATCAGGAAATTAGAACTTACATAAATCACATTATAAAAAGACATCAAATTCCAGGAGTTTCTTTAGCTATCATAAAGAATGACTCTCTTTTAATGAAAGAACATTTTGGAAAAGCAAATTTAGAACATAATGTTCCTCTTTCTGATAGTTCTATTTTTAGAGTGTATTCTTTAACAAAACCAATTGTTTCAGTTGCTATTTTTCAGTTGATAGAAAAAGGGAAACTATCTTTAGAAGATGAAATTTCAAAATATTTAAAAGAACTTCCACAAACTTGGAATACAATAAAAATAAAACATTTACTAACGCATTCTTCTGGTTTGCCAGATATGGTCCCTTTTTCTAAAATAGAAAAACTTACAGAAAAACAGGCTCAAGTGCTTATTTTTAGTGAAGATTTACTTTCAGAAAAAGGAGAGAAATATCAATATAACCAAACGAACTCTTGGTTATTGCAAAAAATTATAAAAAAGGTTTCTGGAGAAAAAATGAAAGATTTTATTATTGATAATCAGTTTAAAGGAGAACGTAAAAACGTGTTTTTCTCATCAGATTCTAAACAAATTGTTTCTAATAGAGTAACACCTTATTTTTACTTTGAAACAGGAAAAATTCAAATAGATCATCCAAGTTTAGTAGGTGATTATATGTTTGCATCTAATGGATTGAACATCACTTTAAACGAATTTATAAAATGGCATAAGCGATTGAAAAATAATGAATTGTTAAAATTATCAACCAAAGAAAATATGTGGAAAACGTTTGACTATACTAAATCAGATAAAATTTTTGCTTTTAGTTGGAATAAGATTAATGTAAATAAACATCCTTCTTGTGGTTTTTCTGGTTCTTATGTTACAGCATATCGAATTTTTCCTGATGATGATTTAAGTATTGTGTTCTTTGCAAATGGCTTAGGAAATTATTTTGATATCGATAATATCATTAATCATATTGCTAGTTTGGTTGATGATGATATTGTAGATATTAATAATTTAGTTTATGAAAAATTATCTCAAGCTATTATTGATGAAGATTTAGACGAATTTAAAAAAGTGTATTCATCAATAGAAAAAGATACGAAGTTTAAAGATATCAATTTAGAAAATATGTTAAATGATGTTGGTTATCAGTTGATAAATCAAAAAAGGATGGATAAAGCTATTGATGTTTTTCGATTTAATACAATTCAGAATCCAACATCAGCAAATACTTTTGATAGTTTAGGGGAAGCTTATTTTATCATTAAAGATAATAGTTTGGCTATTGAAAATTATAAAAAAGCAATAGATTTAGGAGGCACAA
Source organism: Polaribacter sp. (assembly GCA_045110395.1). GTDB lineage: Bacteria > Bacteroidota > Bacteroidia > Flavobacteriales > Flavobacteriaceae > Polaribacter. The sequence continues at coordinate 3,310 of JBGCFX010000281.1, read as the reverse complement.
ATGGTAATGCAAAAAGAATGTTAAATAGAATTTCTAAAAATAAAATTGATTAATTTGTAACGTTTTAAATATTGAACAGTATATCTGTTCAGAAAACCAACCAAACCAATATAAGTTGAATACATTATCAGATAATGCATTAATGCTAAAAGTAAAAGAAGGCGAAAACCACAAGTTGGGTTTGTTGTACGAACGTTATAAAAAACGATTGTTTGGCTTCTTTTATCAAATGAATAAGAATGCAAGTTTAAGTGAAGATTTAGTGCAAAACGTTTTTATAAGAGTTTTAAAATATAAACATACTTTTAATGAAGAAAGTAAATTTATCACATGGGTTTTCCAAATTGCCAGAAACGAAATTTATGATGAATTTAAAAAAGCGAAAAAAGAAAATCATAATGATTTAGAAACGGTTTCTTATTTTTTAAGTAGTGATAAAAACATTGAAGGAAATTTAGAAGAAAATGAGAATAAAATCAATTTAAAAAAGGCGATTGCAAAATTATCACCAGAAAAAAAGGAATTGATTGTTTTGAGCAAATTAAAAGAATTAAAATATAGAGAAGTTGGAGAAATTGTAGGTTGTACAGAAGGTGCAGCAAGAACTAAAGTGCACAGAGCTTTAAACGATTTAAAACAAATTTATCTAACATTAGAAAACGCATAAAGATGGATTATAAAGAATTTGAAAATACAATTGTAGATTACTTGTCAGACAATCTATCATCAGAAAGAAAAAAAGAATTTGAATTGTTTTTGGAGCAAAACCCTGAATCTCAAAAAGAATTTAAAGCAACAAAGTTATTCTGGAATGTAGATTCTGAAAAAATACCTGAACCAACCTCTAAAATGGATATGGACTTTTACAGTATGTTAAAAGCGGAAGAGGAAAAAGAGAACAAAGTTTCACTTTTAACAAAGTTTCAAAATTTTTTAACCATAAAACCTGTAAAACAATTTGCTTACACTTTAGCCATTTTAACCATTGGTTTCTTTGTAGGAAATGGTTTTAATAAAGGTGATAATTTATCTGACGAAAAGATAGAATTTGCACAAAAAGAAACACAAGATGTTCGTTCTCAATTAGTGTTAACATTATTAGATCAACCATCAGCAAACAAAAGATTACAGGCTGTAAATGAGGTTAATAAATTAAATGATGTAACTGAAACCGTTTTAAAGGCATTGTTTTCTACATTAAATAATGATGAAAATGTTAATGTGCGTTTATCTGCTGTCGAAGCTTTAAAAAAATATACAGCTATTCCTTTGGTTAGAGAAGGTTTAATTAAATCTATTATTCATCAAAATTCACCTTTAGTACAAATGGAATTAGCAGATTTAATGGTGGTTTTACAAGAGAAAAAAGCAGTAAAATCGTTTGAGAAATTAATAGATAAAGAAGATGTAAATACAAGTGCAAAAGAAAAAATGAAAGAAAGTATACAGAGTATTATATAGATAAAATTTGATGTAACTGGCAAATCCTAGGTCGCTTTTTACAGAGAGAAACAATAGTCATTCATCAAAAAACCAGAATTATGAAATTTTTAAAAATAAGTACAATTATATTGTCTTTTTGTTGTGTAGCAAATCTATCAGCACAAAGAAATCAGAAAGATAAAAAGATAAAAAAGACAGAGAAAATTACACAAGAATACCAATTTAATAGAGATTCTAAAGATAATATTTTAGTGGTAGACAACGTGTATGGTTCTATAGATGTAGAAGGTTATAATGGTAAAACGATTCAAGTTGAAGTTACAAAAACGGTTTCTGCAGATACTCAAAAAGAGTTGCAAAATGGTTTGGATGAAATCGGAATTAAATCTGCCAAAAAAGACGATGCAATTTATGTGTATTTAGACTCTCCTTACTCCAATTTCGATATTAAAACTGGGCAGTTTGATCACAGAGAATTCAGTTTTAATTACAGAAGAAATTATAAACACAGAAGTAAACGTATGTATAAATACAGGCTAGATTTCAAAATTAAAGTGCCAAAAAACGTAAGTATAGATGTAAAAGCGGTAAATAATGGAAATATTACTGTAGAAAATGTGCACGGAAAATTATTAATTGTTAGAAACATAAATGGCGCAATTGATATGAAAAACGTGTCAGGAACAACAGACGTAAATGCTTTGAATAAAAACATTAATATTACGTACGCTAAAAACCCAACAGAAGAGAGTTTTTATAATTCTTTAAATGGCGATATCAACATTAAATTTAAAGAAGATTTAGATGCAAGTATTAGTTATAAAACTATGAATGGTAGTTTTTACACCAATTTTGATGTAACTAAAACATCACCAAAATTAAAATCGACAAAAGAATACAACAAAAATAAAACCAAATATAAAGTAGATGCTAGTAAGCAATTTAAAATAGGCAATGGTAATGTGCAACTGCATTTTAATCAATTAAATGGTGATACAATTGTAAAAAAATAATTAACAAATTACTAAATATATAAAAATGAAAATAAATACAATAAAAATAAGTTTAGCAAGTTTATTGCTTTTACTGACAATAAATTTAACAGCTCAAGAAAAAGTAACAGTACCTTTAAGCAACCCATCTAAGCCAGGGTTTTTAAAAATGGGCATTATAAATGGTTCTATAATTGTAAAAGGAACTGATGGAAAAGAGGTAATTATTTCTGGTACCAAAAGAAAAGAAAAAAGTTATTATAGTGGAAGAAAAACTAGTAAAAATAATACACAAGGTTTAAAAAGAATTTCGAATAATTCTTTAGAATTTAGTGTTAATGAGTATGATAATACAGTGAGAGTTCAAAGCCCACCAAGAGGAACCACAGATTTCGAAATTCAAGTTCCTAAGAATTTTTCTTTAAAATTATCAACTTTAAACCGTGGAGAAATCTATGTAGAAAATGTAAATGGAGTGATGGATATTAGCAATACTAATGGTAAAATTACACTAAAAAATATTAGTGGTGCTGTAAGTGCAGATGCTTTAAATAAAGATATTAAGGTGAGTTTTGTAAAAGTTACCCCAAATACACCAATGGCTTTTAGCAGTTTAAATGGCGATATAGACATTACGTTTCCTAAAGATTTAAAAGCAGATATTAAAGTAAAATCTGATAGAGGAGAAATTTTTACAGATTTCGATTTAAAAGCAAAACCATCTAAAGCAAAAATTACTAAAGGAGAAAATTCTAGAGGAGAAGCTTTTAATGTAAAAATAGAAAAATGGATTACTGGAAAAATTAATGGAGGTGGAGCAGAAATTATGTTTAAAAACTTTAATGGTGATGTTATTATTAGAGCGAAATAGTAGA
>JBGCFX010000280.1:0-5314 GCA_045110395.1 Polaribacter sp. | reverse complement strand
GCTGTAAACATTATAAAAATTGGCTCTAAAGCAAATTCTTTTGATGCAACTACCATTTTTGATAGAGAATTAGAAAAGCTTTCTGTTTCTGAAAAAGAACGAAAAGCTGCTGAAACAAAAGCAGATGAAGCAAGATATTCTCAGTATTTAGTAGATAAAGCTAATTTTTTAGTTAAAATGGAAGAACCTAAAGCAACCAAAACAGCTTCTGGTTTGCGTATTTTAATGTTGAAGAAAAATGCCTCTGGCAAAAAGATAAATCCTAATAAATCTGCAGAAATGCATTATACAATTTATGTAGCAGATGGTAAAAAGATACAATCTACAGCAGAAAGTAAACGTCCTTTAAAATTTACCTTAAATGACCCAAACAGACCAATGATTGCTGGTTTTAAAGAAGGTGTTTTAACAATGAGAGAAGGAGAAAAAGCAAGACTTTTTATCCCTTATTATATTGGTTATGGAGAGAATGCTTATGGCCCTTTTCCTAAAAAAGCAGACTTGGTTTTTGAAGTAGAATTATTAAGTGTAGAAAAATAATTTGTTAGAAGACATTATTCAAATTGATAAAAACCTTTTAATTTTCCTAAATAATCTAGGAACTGAACAATGGGATCCATTTTGGTTAGTAATTACAAACCAATTTTATTGGAGCCCATTTTTTATTTTTGTTTTTTACTTAGTTATCAAAGCTTTCGGATGGAAACGTGGAGGATTTATGATTCTATCAATAATTTTATTAGTCGTATTTTCTGATAAATTTACTGTATTTGTAAAAGACAATACACATAGATTACGACCAAATAATGATCCTCAGATAAAACATTTATTAAGAACTTTAATAAAACCACAGAGTTTTAGTTTTATGTCTGGTCATGCAACAACATCAACTTTTTTTTCTGTATTTGTAATACTTCTTTTAAAAGATAAATACAAGTATATTTATTTTATCTTATTCTGGCCATTACTTTTTGCGTACAGCAGATTGTATTTAGGAGTACATTTTCCTATTGATGTTTCTGTCGGAATTATAACAGGAATCATTTTAGCCAATATGTACTATTTCTTTTTTAAGAAAATTGATAAAAAACTGTTTACTTAACCTTTTTATTATTAAAGTATAAATATTTTGTTGAGTGATAATAAGCATTCAACAAACTATCCATTTTCTTTGTTATTGTTGGATACTCATCTTTAATATCATTCAACTCTTTCGTTTTCAAATTATACAAACCATTTGTTTTGGTTACAGTGGTTTTAGAATAGTATAAACTATCTTGAAGTAAACCTACTGCAGGTTCACCATTAATTTTTAAATAGACAAAAGAAGTTGTTTTTTCTGGAACAGAATCCAATAAATTATGACCCAATGTATAATTGGTGTGATTCAACTTTGCTAAATTGGCAACTGTTGGGAATAAATCAATCAGCTTTCCATTTTTAGAAATTTCAGCGGGTTTTACATAATTAGGAGCGTGAATAAAGAAAGGAACGTGTTGTAAATTGATGTTTAAATCGTGTTCTTTTGTGTAATTTTCTGTCCTGTTCATAGCTGTATTATGATCACCAAAAAAAGCAAAAATGGTGTTTTCATAATAACCAGATTTTTTTGCTCTTTCTAAAAAACGACCAATATTAAAATCTAAATAGCGCAAAGCATTTAATTGAGCCACAGATTTAAAACCAGATTTTTCTAATAAATCAGCATCAATTGCATTTTCTTTTAGAGGTTTAAAACTTTCTTTTTCACCGGGAACTGTAAACGGAATATGGTTTGAAGCTGTCTGTATGTATGCAACAAAAGGTTTATTTTCTTTGGATAATTTTGCCAATTCTTTGTCAGACTCTTTAAACAGTTCATAATCGTCAATTCCCCAAACATCTGCTCTGTTTTCGGTTTTGTAGCTTCCTTCTTCAAATATTTTTAAACCATTTATATTAGCTTGAAAAACACTTCTAATATTCGCCCAATTTGCACTTCCGCCTAAAAAATAGAGCTTTTCATAACCTTTAAATTGATCAAAAATAATTCGCTGATCTTGAATTAATGGGTTTCTTGAAGCTGTTCTCACATCCTCAATGTCTGCTAAGCCAGTTACACTTGCAAAAACACTTGCTGCTGTTCCAGATTTATGCACATAAAAATTAGAAAAACTTAAACTTTTTTTGATGATAGAATCCATTTTTGGAGTACTATGTACTGAGTTTCCATAATAACTCATTGGTTTTACGCCCACAGATTCCATCATTACAATGACCACATTTGGTTTTTTTGTAAAAGTAGAATCAAAAATGACTTTTCTTTCGAAAGAAATTTTATTTTTTGGGATATCTAAATGTTTAGCAATTATTGGATAATAAGTATTGAATTCATCAATATTAACACCTTCACTTCTATACGCAAAACTATCAAAAAAGTATAAAACAGGATTTAATGCAAACTGATTTACGGAGTTTTTCTTAGAGAAAAAAGCCTCACTCCATCTCAAAGGATAATGAGTTATGCTGTTGTAAATTCCGTAAGACAAAAGAAAAATTGTACCAATAAAATAAATAGCTTTTAATTTATTGGTGATGCGTGTTTTTTGTTTAGAAAAAGATTTGTAAGTAAATTTTGATACTTTGTAAATAAGAAAGCAAATTAGTAATAAACCTAAAATTCCTTTATAAATAGGGTAACTTTCAACTAAAACTTGCCCAGATATTTTTAAATTGCTTAAAAAACGAAGAGAAGAAGCATCTAAACGAATGCTTAAATAATCATAATAACCAAAGTCGAATAAAAAGAATAAAGTTAAAATTAAATATGCTACAACTACATAGATATTCGCTATTTTTTGATAAATTTTTCTTTGTAAAAATTTATAATTCACAATTAAAATAAAAGCAGTTAAAGGAAAAAAAGTAATGACTGCTAATTTTATATCAAAACGAAAACCTAACCAAAAAGCTCTTTGAATTTCTGAGTCAGCAACATCCTCTAATTGCGCAAAAAAGCTGTAAAAGATGATTCTAAAAAGGAAAATATATGCAAATAGAAAAAAGACATTTGTAAAAATGTATTTGATATAATTAGGAATTTTTTTCAACATTAATTTTTATTCTAAAATGTAAAGATAATTTAATTTAGAATTATTTAAACGTTAATTTTTTGGTGTTCTGTTTTGTAAATTTGATTTTTTAAAATCAAATTGTGTGGCTGTTTTATGAAGATTTCGCTAACGGTCTTGTGTATGAAACGTAGCGTATAAAAATACACTAACTTTTCGGATTTAGCACGAGCCGAATTTTTTATTTTTATGTTTAATTTCCTATTATAAATATAACCAAATAAAAAATTTGGCGTACTTTGTAAATACACAAAAACCACTCGAAAAGCCTATAATAGCTATGTTTTATACACGTTGTTGTAAGTAGTGCTTTTCACGTTCTGCTTGGTTTTCCGATGTTTGTTATTTAGTTCAAATGTGAGCGTTGGCAAGACATACTCTTTTGTAATTTTTGGCTTGTGTGGTGGCTTAAGCGAATTGCAAATGTGTATGGCTTTTAGCGTTGGAATTTAGTTAATCCATTAATGCTCTATGATAAGCTAAATACTCTTTCCTTTCATCGTTTAAAACTATATTTTCAAGTTGATAATCTTTCCAGAATTCCTTAACATCTTCTGCTAATCTTTCTGAAAAAATGATTGTTCCATCATCGTTAAATGAAATATATGGTGGCTTTCCTTTTCTGCCGTCAAATAATGAGTCTATTGTTCTACTTAACAATAATCCATTATTTGGGTCATAAGCTTCGTTTTCACTAGATTCAATAAAAGGCTTTATATGGCTAGCTATCAATATAGGATATGAGAGTTGTTCTAAAACACACATTGAATTCCCATAAATTTCTTCACACTCTTCTTGCAACTGTACTTTATAAATTCGATGAAGATAAGGGTCTCTAGCAGTCTTTTTATCTTCATAATCATCACCAAAAATGTGTTTAGCATCCTCTTCAAAATACAATTCATCATTAACAAAAGTTACATCATTAAGCTTATTCAAAAAGTTAAATAGATAAGCAACTTGATTGTATTTACGCATCTTAAAATCTATACTTTTAGCTTCTTTTTTATACTCATTAAGTTCAGAGTAATTTAGGTAACCTTTTTTAACGTCTGAAATGTTAACTAGCATTAATGCTTCAATATCTTTTTTATTTAATTTACCTACTTCTTCAAGTGTTTTAATTAGGAAATTAATTTCATTTGTATCTGAATTTTCAGTTACTGACCTATTTAAACTAGAATTTGAATAGAGAATACGAGAAAATAGTTCGTGTCTTCTTCTTTTAGTTTTCGCCTCCAAGAAAGGTTTAGTATATTGATGATATGACTTTAATTCATAATTTATATAACCAAGTTTTACAAACTGATTTATACTTTTTCTAATTGAACCTTTATCAGCTTTCGGATATTTTGCATCTACAATATTTTGTAAATCATCGAATAATTTTGGTGTGTATTTTGACACATCATTATTGTCAATATAGTCAACAATTAATTGAAGAGTACCATTAAATCTTTCTCCGTGGATATCTGTGTATTCAACAGTTATTCTCCAATAATCCTCATAATTCTGCTGTGGCATAATTTTTTTTAATATTTTTTTTATGTAACTCATTTTTTATGATGAATAAATATTCCTTATTTGTTTCTTTTTTTTCTTTTCCTGTAATTTTGTAAACGTGTTTTTTTTCAATCACTTGAACATTATCTGAATACTTTTTTAACAAATAAAGAAGTTCATCTTTTGAAGGATAGGAAGAATTATTATAACTTAAATACCAATACTTGAAATTTGACAACTTTGAAAATAAATTGTCAAATAACTCAACTGCAATTTTTTTATTAATAAAATTATTCTCAAAAGGTTTTGTTTTCTTTGAGGTAATAAAATCATCAACTAATCCATAAAAACCAAAGTAATTATTCATTGTACCTGTGTATGGTGGGTCTAAATAAATAATATCCGCCGAAACTGTATCTAATAAATTAAAAACATCATCATTATATGCTTTGTTTTCCTTGTTGTTATTAAATACAGCATTGTTATAGTCATCTAAATTTTTTAAGAAATGAAATTTGAATGATTGATTGTGATAAGCTCTTCTTCGTTTGTACTTCTCATAACTGTATTCTTCATCACGTAATTGAACAATTTTGTCCCAATTAAGATTAAAGCGAGAATATGGCATTTTTCTTATCATAGCTCTTCTTATTAAAGAAAAAGCCAATGATTTTTTTTCTTCTGAATCTAATTTTTCTATG
>JBGCFX010000279.1:0-7824 GCA_045110395.1 Polaribacter sp. | reverse complement strand
AAACCAGAAGTTGTAATTCACGGAATTAGTAGAAAAGATACGACTTTAGAAAAAGCCTTAGAGTTAGGTTTAATTGATAAAAAAGCAACTTTAGACGATTTAAAAAAAGCAGACTTGGTAATTGTTTCTATTCCTGTAGATGCCACTGTAAAATTATTGCCAACTATTTTAGATAAAATATCAGATAATACTTTGGTTGTAGATGCAGGTTCTACAAAAGAAGCAATTTGTAAAGTGGTTGAACATCATCCAAAAAGGCGTAATTTTTTAGCTTGTCATCCAATTGCAGGAACAGAAAAATCTGGGCCAACAGCAGCAATTTCTGGCTTATATAAAGGAAAAACAAACATTATTTGTGAAGTAGAAAAAACAACATTTAAACTTCAAGAAAAAGCATTAGAACTTTTTAAAGCTATTGGAATGCGTATTCGTTATATGGATCCTGTTTCTCATGATAAGCATATTGCGTATGTTTCGCATTTATCGCACATAAGTGCATTTATGTTGGGAAAAACGGTCATCAACAAAGAAAAAAATGAACGCGATATTTTTGATATGGCAGGTTCTGGTTTCGAATCTACAGTTCGTTTGGCAAAAAGTAGTCCAGCAATGTGGACACCCATTTTTAAACAAAACAAAGAAAACGTTATTGAAACGTTAGAAGAATATATCAACAATTTACAACATTTTAAAGAGTTGATGCAACAAGATAATTTCTCTGAAATTTTTAACGAAATGGAGAATACAAATCACATAAAACAAATTTTAAACGGCATAAAATAAAAGCCACAATTAATACAAAAATGAAGAATACAAAAGAATTAAGAACATGGTTGGATGATATGAAATTAGATCATCCTCTAGTAATAGCAGGGCCTTGTAGTGCAGAAACTGAAGAACAAGTTTTAAAAATTGCACACGAATTAAAAGATTCTGATGTAAATTATTATAGAGCAGGAATTTGGAAACCAAGAACAAGACCAGGAAATTTTGAAGGTGTTGGTGCATTAGGTCTAGGATGGCTTAAAAAAGTAAAAGAAGAAACAGGAATGAAAACCTGTACAGAAGTTGCAAACGCAGCTCATTGTAAATTAGCAATCGAAAATGATGTAGATTTATTATGGATTGGTGCACGTTCTACAGTTTCGCCATTTATAATGCAAGAAATTGCAGATGCTTTAGCAGGAACAGATAAAATTGTGTTAGTAAAAAATCCTGTAAATCCAGATTTAGCTTTATGGTTGGGTGGTATTGAAAGATTATATACTGCAGGAATCAAAAATTTAGGAGCAATTCACAGAGGGTTTTCTACTTATGAAAAGTCTAAATACAGAAATATTCCTGAATGGCAAATTGCAATTGAATTCCAAAATAAATTTCCAGATTTACCATTAATTAACGATCCATCACATATTACAGGTAACAGAGAAATGATTCAAGAAGTTTCTCAAACTGCGTTAGATTTAAATTTTGATGGTTTAATGATAGAAACTCATTTTGATCCAGAAAATGCTTGGTCTGATGCTGCACAGCAAGTAACACCTAAAAAATTGAAGCAGATTATGGTAGATTTAAAAATTAAAAAAGAAACCAATACTGAGGAAGCTTATCAAAACGATTTAAACAATTTACGTGCACAAATTAATGTTGCAGACGATCAATTAATCGAGTTGTTAGGTAAAAGAATGAAAGTTTCTGACCAGATTGGTGCTTTAAAGAAAGATAAAAACGTTGCAGTTTTACAATCTAAACGTTGGAACGAGATTCTTGGAAATATGATTTTAGAAGGTGAAAGCAAAGGTTTAAGTGAAGAATTTGTGTTAAGAATGTTTAAGGCAATTCACCAAGAATCTATCAATCATCAAGAAAAAATTATTAACGGGTAATAAATTTCTGTTTTCAATTAGATAATTTCAGCCACAAACTCACAAATTATATTGGTGAATTTGTGGCTTATTTTTTTAAATCAATTTTAAATCTGCATCTTTGTAATAATGACAGGAATCGTATATAAATCTACAGGAAGTTGGTATTTTGTAAAATCTGCAAATGGCAATTTTCATAAATGTAGAATAAAAGGAAAATTCAGAATAAAAGGAATTAAAAGTACCAATCCAATTGCAGTTGGAGATAAAGTAGTGTTCGATTTAGAGAAAAAAGGAGATGAAGAAACAGGAGTTATTAAAACCATTTTAGATAGAGATAACTTTATTGTCAGAAAATCTGTAAACCTTTCTAAGCAGACACACATTATTGCTGCAAATATAGATCAGGTTTTTTTGTTGATTACCATTAACAATCCACCAACATTTACAGCATTTATAGACCGTTTTTTGGTATCTACAAGAGCATACAGAATAGATACTATTTTAGTTTTTAATAAAATAGATTCTTATGAAATAGAAGAAAGAGCAGAAATTCTATATCTAAAAGATATTTATGAAGCCATTGGTTATAGATGTGTAGAAGTTTCATCAACCAAAAACAAAAACGTCGATAAAATTAAAGAATTAATGACTAACAAAACATCAATGTTTGTAGGTCATTCAGGAGTAGGTAAATCTACTTTGGTAAATGCAATAGAACCGACTTTAAATTTAAAAACAAAACAAATATCTGACCAACATAAGCAAGGTCAGCATACAACAACATTTGCAGAAATGTTCGATTTAAGTTTTAATGCAAGAATTATAGACACTCCAGGAATTAAAGGTTTTGGAGTTGTAGATATGGATAAATACGAATTAGGAGATTATTTCCCAGAGTTTTTTGCGTTAAAACAAGATTGTAAATTTAACGATTGTTTGCATTTAAAAGAGCCAAAATGTGCTGTAAAAGAAGCTAAAAAAAAAAAAAAAATTTCTTGGTCTAGATATAAGAGTTACTTGCAAATTTTAGAAGGCGAAGAAGAAACAGAGCATTTTAGAACAGATATTTGGAATGAAGAGGATAATGAATAGAAGATGAAAACAATAATCCAAAGAGTATCAAAAGCAAGTGTAACAATCAATAAAAATAAAGTTGCAGATATTAAAACTGGGCTTCTGGTTTTGTTAGGAATAGTAAATGAAGATACTCAAGAAGATATTGATTATTTAGTTCGTAAAACTGCGAACCTTCGTGTTTTTAATGATGAAAATATGGTGATGAATAAATCACTTATTGATATTGATGGCGAAATTATTGTTGTAAGTCAGTTTACGCTGCAAGCATCTACTAAAAAAGGAAATAGACCCAGTTACATAAAAGCTGCAAAACCAGTAATTGCAATTCCATTATATGAAAATTTTGTATCATCTCTTGAAAAGGAAATCAACAAAAAAGTACAAACAGGTGAATTTGGTGCAGATATGAAAGTGGAATTACTTAATGATGGACCAGTAACCATTATTATTGACTCTAAAAATAAAGGGTAAAATAGCTCAAAATATAAATTTATCATAAAATAATAAAAAATACTTTCCAAGGAAAATAAATTGATATATATTTGCCAAGGAAAATAAATTTAAAAACAAACTAAAATCCAATCAAAATGAAAAAAATAGTTTTATCACTAGTCCTTTTTGCATCAGTTTTAACTGCTTGTAAAGAAAATAAAAAAGACAAAGTAAAAGTAAAAGAAGCTGTAAAAGTAGCTGTAAATGTTGCGGAATTAAATAATGTAGATATTTCTGCATCAGTTTTAAACTGGAAAGGAGACAAACCTACAGGTTCTCATAATGGAACAGTAGCTTTAAAAAGTGGAGGAATTTTAGTAGAAGATGGCAAATTAACACAAGGTGAGTTTATCTTAGATATGACTTCTATAGTAAATATAGATATGAAAGGTTCTGATGGAGCTGGAAAAATTGAAGGACATTTAAAATCTGTAGATTTCTTTGATGTAGCAACTTACCCAATGTCTAAATTTGTAATTACAAGTGTAGAAGATAAAGGAGATAAAGTACATGTTACTGGTAATTTAAACATTAAAGATGTAACAAAAAGTATTACAATACCTGCAACTATTTCTACAGAAAATGGAGTTACAACTTTTACAAGTGAAACTTTTAGTGTAGATAGAACAGATTTTGGAATTACATACAAATCTAAAAAAATTGATGCTGCTATTAAAGATAAATTTATTAACGATTTAATGGAAATGTCTTTTGTTGTAAAAACAAAATCATAATACTAAAAAAAATACAATTATGAAAGCAGATAGACCAAAGTGTGGATGTGGTAATACACAAGATAAAGATGGATATTGTGATGGATCACATGCAACCAAGTCATAAATAAAAAATATAATTTAGAATTAATTCAAATTTATAGTTAGAAGCCTAAAATAGTTCATTTTAGGCTTCTTTTTTGTTATATATTTTTAACTTTGCCTTGCTATAAGTTAAAAATATATGAAAAAGTTAATTTACCTCACATTCTTCACCTTATTTTTTAGCGTTTTAAATTTACAAAGCCAAGAATTAGAATACTCTGTTTTTACAATCCCTCAAGAATTAAAAGAAGATGCAAATGCTGTAGTCAGAAATAATTCTATAGAAATAACTATAGAAGATTTTGACAAAATGGTAGTTCATAAAAAAATGGTAGTTACAGTTCTAAATAAATTAGGAAATGTAGATGCAAGAATGGGAGAAAGTTATGACAATGATACCAAAATAACAAAATTATCAGCTTACATTTATAATAGTTTTGGCAAACAAATTAAAAGATATAAAGAAAGAGATTTTTTAGATATAAGTGCAGTAGATGGTGGTACTTTATACTCAGATGCAAGAGTGAAATATGTAGATTATACACCAATTTCTTATCCATATACAGTCGTTTTTGAATCAGAATACAAAACATCTACTACAGGATTTATTCCTTGGTGGTTTCCTGTAAATGGGTATTATGTGTCCGTAGAAAATAGTAGTTATAAAATTAATAACCCCAATTTGATTCCTTGGCGATTTAAAAAAACAAATTTTGATGGTTTTGATATTAAAGTTGATGAATCTGAAACACTTCTTAGTTACTCTTTAGAAAAACAACCTGCATACAAATACGAAAGAAACACAGTTGCTTATAGAGATATTTTGCCAAAAGCTGTAATTGCTTTAGATAATTTTGAATTAAAAGGTGTAGCTGGAGCCTATTCTAACTGGAAAGAATTTGGTAAATGGATGTATGACAAACTTTTGTTAGGCAGAGATCAATTAGATGAAACTACTACTACAAAAGTAAAAGACTTGGTAAAAGATGAGGCAGATCCAATAGAAAGAGCCAAAATTGTGTACAAATTTATGCAAGACAAAACACGTTATATAAGTGTGCAAGTTGGTATTGGTGGTTGGGAACCTATAGCTGCAAATAAAGTAGATGCAGTTGGTTATGGAGATTGTAAAGGATTAACCAATTACACAAAAGCATTGTTAGAAGCTGCAGATGTTACAGCATATTATACTGTTGTTTACGCTAGTGAAAAAAGAGATATAGACAAAGAATTTTCTTCCATTCAAGGAAATCATGTTATTTTAAATATCCCAAATAAAAACGGAAAAGATATTTGGTTAGAATGTACAAGCCAAACAATGCCTTTTGGGTTTTTAGGCAGTTTTACACATGATAGAAATGTTTTAGTAGTTACTCCTGAAGGAGGAATTATAAAAAGAACGGCTTCCTATAAAGACGAAACCAATTTACAGACATTAAAAGGAACTATTCAACTTTTAGAAAACGGAAGCCTAAAAGCATCTTTACAAAGAGTTTCTAAAGGGTTACAATATGATGATAAATTTGGTTTTGAAACTAAAACCAAAGAAGAGTTAATTAAAAATTACAAATCTGATGTTTGGGACTATAATAACAATTTAGAAGTGACTTCTGTTAACTTAAAAAACGACCGAAAAAATATTGTTTTTACAGAAGATTTAGAAGTTTCCATAAACAATTATGGTACAGTAAATACCAATGAGTTTTTATTTAGAGTAAATGTTTTTAATAGAGAAAGTTTTGTACCAAAAAGATACAGAAAAAGAAAACTACCTTTAAAAGTAGGTACAGGTTATAAAGATGTAGATGAATATGAATTTACATTACCAAAAGGATATGTATTAGATGTATTACCACCTTTAAAAGAACTCAAAACCAAATTTGGCTCATATAAAGTGAGTTTTAATAAAATTGATGATACTACTTTTACCTATCAAAAAACAATTATAATTAAAGAAGGAGTGTACCCAAAAGAAGATTATAAAGCCTATAGAAGTTTTAGAAGAAGTATAGCCAAATATGAAAATTTAAGAATTGCAATCACCAAAAAATAACAAAATGGAAAAAGTATTCACAATATTATTGTTAATGTGTTCATACACATTTTTTGCACAGGACTACAAATTCGGTAAAGTATCAAAAGAAGAGTTATCAGAAAAATTTTATCCTTTAGATTCTACTGCAGATGCAGCTTATTTATACAAACACAGAAGAACCTATTACGATTTAACCAACAGAGGTTGGCAGTTGGTTACAGAAATTCATGAAAGGATAAAAGTATACAATAAAGATGCTTTTGATTTGGCAACAAAATCTGTTTTATGTTACGATCCAGAATCTGGTGGAGGAGATCCAGATTATGTGAGTTCTATAAAAGGGTATACATTTAACCTAGAAAATGATAAGGTTGTAAAAGAAAAACTATCTAAAAAAAGTATTTTTAAAGAGAGAAAAAATAAGTATAGAGTTATGCGTAAAATGGTCATGCCTTCTGTAAAAGAAGGTTCTGTTTTAGATTTGAGATATAAAATAATATCTCCAAGAACTGGGTATATTAATGATTTGAAATTTCAATATGGTATTCCTGTAAAAAAGTTAGACTGTACAATACAAATCCCTGAATTTTTTATTTTTAATAAAAGAAACACAGGTTATTATTTAGTAGATATGAAAAAATCTTCTAAAAGTCGGTCAATTGGCAGTTCTCAAACATATACTGTAGATGTATTCAAATTTAATACAAATAATGTACCTGCTTTAAAAGACAATGAACCTTATGTAGCAAGTATTAGTAATTATAGAGGAGGTATGTCTTTTGAGCTAACGCAATTAAATTTTTTAAGTGTGGGAGGTGAAATAAAAACATTTTCTAATTCTTGGGAAGATGTAAGTAAAAAAATCTATGGATTTTCTAGTTTTGGTAACGAAATAAAAAAAGAAAGCTATTATAAAGATGATATTAATAAGCTTTTAGCAACCGCAAAAACAGATTATGATAAAGTAGGAGCTATTTTTCAGTTTGTAAAAAATAAAATGAAATGGAATGGTTTTTACGGGTTTAGTACAGAAAAAGGAGTTAAAAAAGCCTATAAAGAACAAGTAGGTAATGTTGCAGATATTAATTTAATGCTTACTTCTATGCTAAATTATGCAGGTTTAAATGTGAGCCCAGTTTTAGTAAGTTCTAAAGGAAATGGAGTACCAATTTTCCCAACTATAGATGGTTTTGATTATGTAATTGCTATTGTAGAATTTCCAGATAATACCTATGCTTTACTAGATGCAACAGAACCATACAGTACACCAAATATTTTACCAGTAAGAGCTTTGAATTGGAATGGTAGAAAAATTTCTAAAGGAGGAGCATCTTCTTGGGTAAGTTTAACTTCTAGCAAACCAGCAATAGAAGAAAACACAGTAATGGTTAAGATTTCAGAAGATTTAATGGTAGAAGGTTTGTATAGAACAAAATATGATAATTTAAACGCATTAAATTTTAGAAAAAATACAAATCATATAAAAGAAGAAAGTTTAATAAAAACTTTTGAAGAAAGTAAAAATATAGAAATA
>JBGCFX010000278.1:0-6346 GCA_045110395.1 Polaribacter sp. | reverse complement strand
CTAACTTATTTTTTCTTGTTAGCTACTGTTTTTCTCTTACCTTTTCTTGTACGAGAATTGTTCTTAGTTCTTTGACCTCTTAAAGGTAAACCAAGTCTGTGACGAATACCTCTTTGACAACCAATATCCATTAAACGTTTAATGTTTATCTGAACTTCTGAACGTAATTCTCCTTCAATTGTGAAAGATCCTACTTGTTCTCTAATTGCTGCAATTTGATCATCAGTCCAATCTTGAACTTTAATACTTTCGTCTACTTTTGCTTCTGCTAAAACTTTTTTAGCTCTGCTGTCTCCTATACCAAAGATGTAAGTTAAAGCGATAACTCCTCTTTTATTCTTTGGAATATCAATACCTGCTATTCTTGCCATTACCCTTGTCTTTGTTTAAATCTAGGATTTTGTTTATTAATCACATATAATCTACCTTTTCTGCGCACTATTTTGCAGTCGGCACTTCTTTTTTTAACTGATGCTCTAACTTTCATCGTGTTTATTTTATTTAAAAATTAAAAGATTTAATATAATCCTTCAATCTTTTAATTATTAATTCTTTAATATCTATAAGTAATTCTTGCCTTCGTTAAATCGTAAGGACTCATTTCTAGTTTCACCTTATCACCAGGTAATAATTTAATATAATGCATACGCATTTTACCAGAAATGTGTGCTGTTACAATATGTCCGTTTTCTAATTCTACACGAAACATTGCATTTGATAATGCTTCTGTAATGGTTCCATCTTGTTGAATTGCTGATTGCTTAGCCATATTATTTATTCGATTTTCTATTACTATTTCCTGCTTTCATTAATCCATCATAATGACGATTTAATAAATAAGAGTTAATTTGTTGTAATGTATCAATTGCTACACCAACCCTAATGATTAAGGATGTACCACCATAAAACATTGCCCAACTTTGTTGTACACCAAACTGAACTACAATTGCTGGTAAGATTGATAATGCTGCTAAAAATAACGATCCTGGAAACGTAATTCTAGATAATACAGAATCTAATCTATCTGCTGTGTCTTTTCCTGGTCTAATACCTGGTATAAAACCACCACTTCTTTTTAAATCGTCTGCCATTTTGTTCGTAGGAATTGTAATAGCAGTGTAGAAATAACTAAAAATGATAATTAAAAATGCAAAAATTAAATTATATCCTAAACCATTAATATCTTGTAAGCTTGCCATAAATGGAAACTTTTGAGCTAAAGCAACTGGTAAAAACATAATTGCTTGTGCAAAGATAATTGGCATAACTCCTGCAGCATTTAATTTCAAAGGAATATAATCTCTTGAACCTGCAACATTTTGTATGTTACCTACAACTGATCTTCTCGCATATTGAACTGCAATTTTTCTTACAGCTGTAACTAATAGCACAGTTAATAAAATTACGACAAACCAAACAATGATCTCAATTAAAACCATCATAATTCCTCCTGCTCCAGCATTTGTTGTTTTTGCAACAAATTCCTGTAAAAATGCACCTGGAAAATTAGCGATAATACCTACAGTAATTAATAATGAAATACCATTACCAACTCCTTTATCTGTAATACGCTCTCCTAACCACATTGCAAAAATTGTTCCTGAAGTTAAAATGATAATCGATGATATCCAAAATGTTGGACCAGTTATTAAAAATGCTTCAGGACCTAAACCCATTTGGTTTTGAATAAAACCAATATAAGTTGGTGCTTGAACCAAAGTAATACCAATAGTTAACCATCTTGTTATTTGTGTAATTTTTTTTCTTCCACTTTCTCCATCTTTCTGTAGTTTCTGTAAATAAGGAACCGCAATTCCCATTAACTGAACTACAATAGATGCAGAGATATAAGGCATAATACCAAGTGCCATTACTGACGCTCTAGCAAATGCTCCTCCTGTAAACATATTTAAAAGAGTCATAAGACCACCTCCAGATGTATTATCTTTTAAAGCTGCTAATTGTAATGGATCTACCCCTGGTAAAGGAACAGCCGCCATAAAACGATATACAGCAATTAAACCGATAGTAAGAAGAATCTTATTCTTTAATTCTTCTATACTGAAAATTTCTTTTAACTTATTTATTAAATTCATCTTTTACGGGATGTTATAAAGAAACAGCTTCTCCACCAGCTGCTTCAATAGCTGCTTTTGCGGTTGCTGTAAATTTATGTACAGTTATATTTAATTTAGCTTTTAATTCTCCATTTCCTAATATTTTAACTAGGTCGTTTTTACCTGCTAATCTATTAGCAATAAGAATATCTAAATCTACTGTATCTGTTATCTTACCACTATCAACTAAAGATTGTAATTTATCTAAATTGATACCTTGGTAATCTTTACGATTAATATTTGTGAAACCAAATTTTGGTACACGTCTTTGAAGTGGCATTTGCCCTCCTTCAAAACCAATCTTCTTAGAATAACCAGAACGAGATTTCTGTCCATTGTGACCTCTTGTAGAAGTACCACCTTTTCCAGATCCTTCACCTCTTGCAATTCTTTTTCCTTTTTTTACGGAACCTTCTGCTGGTGTTAAATTATGTAAACTCATTTTTTCTAAATATCTTATTTAATTTCTTCGAAAGAAACTAAGTGTTTAACTGTATTTACCATACCAACTATAGATGGAGTTGCCTCATGCTCTACAGTTTGATTCATTTTACGTAAACCTAATGCTTCTAAAGTTCTTTTCTGATTCTTCAAACGCCCGATTTGACTTTTTACTTGTGTTACTCTTATTTTTGTCATCGTTCTTAGGTTTATCCGTTAAATACTTTTTCTAAAGAAACTCCTCTTTGTTTAGCAATTGCAACTGCACTACGTAATTGTAATAAAGCATTAAAAGTTGCTTTTACAGCATTGTGAGGGTTAGAAGAACCTTGAGATTTTGATAGTACATCATGTACACCAACAGCCTCTAATACGTGCCTTACAGCACCACCAGCAATAACTCCTGTACCAGGAGAAGCAGGTTTAATGAATACTTTTGCACCACCAAATTTACCTTTTTGCTCGTGAGGTAATGTACCATCTAAAATAGGTATTCTTACTAAATTTTTCTTTGCATCTTCAACTGCTTTTGCAATTGCTGAAGAAACATCTTTAGACTTTCCTAATCCGTGTCCAACAACTCCATTACCATCACCAACAACTACAATTGCAGAGAAACCAAATGCTCTACCACCTTTTGTTACTTTGGTTACACGTTGTACACCTACTAATCTATCTACAAGCTCTAATCCGCTTGGCTTAACTCTTTCTACGTTTTTATATCCTTGCATAATTTCTTAAAATTTTAAACCAGCTTCTCTTGCAGCATCTGCTAATACTTTAACTCTTCCATGATATAAATAACCATTTCTATCAAAAGCAACAGTTTCTACACCAGCTTTAACAGCTTTTTCTGCTATTGATTTACCAACTGCAGTAGCTGCTTCTACTTTAGTAGTTGCTTTTACTTCTTTATCTCTAGATGAAACTGAAGCTAATGTTACTCCGTTTACATCGTCTACTAATTGAGCGTATATTTCTTTATTACTTCTATAAACCGATAATCTTGGTTTTGTAGCAGTACCAGAAATAATTTTTCTAATTCTACGCTTAATCCTAGTTCTTCTTTGTAATTTTGATAATGCCATAGTGCTATATCTTATGCAGATTTACCTGCTTTTCTTCTTAATATTTCACCAACAAACTTAACTCCTTTTCCTTTATAAGGCTCTGGAGCTCTGAAAGAACGAATCTTTGCAGCAACTTGACCAACTAACTGTTTGTCAAATGAAGATAATTTAATGATTGGGTTTTTCCCTTTCTCAGAAATTGTTTCAACTTTTACTTCTGGAGCTAAGTTTAAAACAATATTATGAGAGAAACCTAAAGCTAAATCTAATTTTTGCCCTTGATTAGATGCTCTATAACCTACACCAACCAATTCTAAATCTTTAGTCCAACCTTTACTAACACCTTCAATCATATTAGCGATCAAAGCTCTCATTAAACCATGTTGTGCTTTATGGTCTTTACTTTCTGATGCTCTATCTAAGGTAATAGTTCCATCTTCAATTTTAATTGTAATTCCGTCAGAAATAGTTTGAGATAATTCCCCTAACTTCCCTTTTACAGTTACAACATTGTCTTTTATGTTTACATCTACACCTTGTGCGATGCTAACTGGGTTCTTTCCAATTCTACTCATCTTTCAAGATTTAATAAACGTAACATAAAACTTCTCCTCCAACATTCTCTTGTTTTGCTTTTTTGTTTGTCATTACACCTTTAGATGTAGAAACAATAGCAATTCCAAGTCCATTTAATACTCTTGGCATCTCTGAAGAGCCAACGTATTTACGTAAACCTGGTGTACTGATTCGTTGAATTTTTCTAATTACTGACTCTTTTGTTTCTCTGTCATATTTTAAAGCTATCTTAATGGTCCCTTGAACTTTATCGTCATTGAACTGGTAACTTAAAATAAATCCTTGATCAAACAAAATCTTAGTCATTTCCTTCTTCAAGTTTGAAGCTGGAATTTCCACTACTCTGTGTCCTGCTGCGATTGCATTTCTTACTCTAGTAAGAAAATCCGCGATTGGATCTGTATACATATTAATATAAAATTGCGATTCCGGTTTTCAATTATCTCTATTTATGCTACAGATTTCTCTGTGATAATCGAACCTATAATCAGTTAAAATTCTTATACTCAAAAAAAATAGAGCGTGCAAAGATACACATTCTATTTTTATTTTTAAGCTTTAATTTTGATTTCTACCAACTTGCTTTTTTAACACCTGGTATTAATCCTTGATTTGCCATTTCTCTGAACGTTACTCGAGATAAACCAAACTGACGCATATATCCTTTAGGACGACCAGTTAATTTACATCTGTTGTGCATTCTTACTGGTGATGCATTTTTAGGCAATTTTTGTAATGCTTCATAGTCTCCAGCTTCTTTTAAAGCTTTTCTCTTTTCTGCATACTTTGCAACTGTTTTTGCTCTTTTACGTTCGCGAGCTTTCATTGATTCTTTAGCCATCTCTTAATTCTTTTTAAATGGTAGACCTAATTCAGCTAATAAAGACTTAGCTTCCTTATCAGTATCCGCAGATGTTACAAATGTAATATCCATACCGTTAATTTTTTTTACTTGGTCTATATTAATTTCTGGGTAGATGATTTGTTCAGTAATACCTAAGTTGTAATTACCTCTTCCATCAAATCCATTAGCTTTAATACCGTTAAAATCTCTTACACGTGGTAAGGATGCTGTAACTAATCTATCAAGGAATTCATACATTTTATCACCACGTAGAGTAACTTTAACACCAATAGGCATTCCTTTACGTAATTTAAATGCAGCAATATCTTTTTTAGACATTGTAGAAACTGCTTTTTGACCAGTAATTTTAGTCAACTCTTCTACAGCATAATCTATTAATTTCTTATCTGCAATTGCAGCACCAACACCTTTAGAAACAACTATTTTTTCTAATTTAGGTACTTGCATTACATTTTTATAACTGAATTCTTCAGTAAGGGTTTTCATAACCCTTTCTTTATATTCTGCTTTTAATCTTGGTACGTAACTCATGATTATTATTTTTTAGTTTTTTTAAAGATTCTAGTTTTAGTATCTCCATCAACTTTATAACCTACTCTCACAGCTGCTCCATCTTCTACTAACATAACGTTAGAAATATGAATAGATGCTTCCTTTTTAACAATTCCTCCTTGTGGACTTTGAGCTGATGGTTTGGTATGCTTAGAAACTAAGTTTACACCCTCTACCAATACTCTATCTTTGTCTTTAAGAACTTGTAAAACTTTTCCTTCAGAATTCTTACTAGTACCTGTAATTACTTTTACAGTATCTCCTGATTTTATTTTGAACTTCTTCATCTTATTAACGATTTAAAGCACTTCAGGTGCTAATGATACTATTTTCATGAATTGTTTCTCACGAAGTTCACGTGCAACAGGTCCAAAAACACGAGTTCCTCTCATTTCCTCTGTAGGATTTAAGAGCACACAAGCGTTATCATCAAATCTTATATAAGATCCGTCTTTACGTCTTACTTCTTTTTTTGTTCTTACAACAACTGCTCTAGATACTTGACCTTTTTTTACAGTTCCGTTAGGAGTTGCAGATTTAACAGATACAACAATCTTGTCTCCAATACTTGCGTAACGTTTTCGTGTTCCTCCTAAAACTCTAATTACTAAAACTTCTTTTGCTCCAGTATTATCTGCGACTTTTAATCTTGATTCTGTCTGTAACATATTATTTAGCTCTTTCTAGGATTTCTACTAATCTCCAACGTTTAGATTTACTCATAG
>JBGCFX010000277.1:0-22230 GCA_045110395.1 Polaribacter sp. | reverse complement strand
ATCATTCCTGTATGCCCAACCATATCTCCGTTTGCAAAATTTAGACAAACAAAATCAGCTTCGCCTTTCTTTAAATCTTCACAGAGAGCGTCTTTTAATTCGTAAGCAGACATTTCTGGTTTTAAATCATAAGTAGCCACTTTTGGTGAATTTCTTAAAATACGAGATTCGCCAGTAAAAGGAGCTTCTTGTCCACCAGAAAAGAAAAAAGTTACATGTGGGTATTTTTCTGTTTCTGCAATTCTAATTTGTTTTTTACCAGCTGCAGATAAAACTTCTCCTAATGTGTTTTTAATATTATCAGAATTATAAATAACATTTATGCCCTTAAAAGAAGCATCATACAAAGTAATGGTTGTAAAATATAAGTCTAATTTTTTCATTCCAAATTCAGGAAAATCATTCTGACTTAAAGCATTTGTTAACTCTCTTCCTCTATCAGTTCTGTAATTAAAAAACAACACTACATCACCTTCTTTTATTCGTGCTTTGGGTGTGCTATCTTCATTTGTTAAAATGATAGGTTTGTGAAATTCATCTGTAATTCCTGTTTCATAATTTGCATTCATTGTTGCAATTGCGTCTGTTGTTTTTACACCAACTCCGTTTACAACACCATCATAAGCTTCTTTGACACGCTCCCACCTATTGTCTCTATCCATTGCATAATAACGACCAGTAACAGAAGCTAATTCGCCACCATTTTTAGTCATATATTCTTGAATATCGTTTATGAAATAAGTCCCTGATTTTGGATCACAATCACGACCATCTGTAAATGCATGTAAATACACATTGTCTACTTTATTTTCTTTGGCAACATCTAAAATTCCTTTTAAATGGTTAATGTGTGCGTGAATCCCACCATTAGAAACCAAACCTAATAAATGAACATCTTTGTTGTTTTCTTTTGCATGTTTTAAAGTGTCTAACAACACTTTTTCTTTCCCTAAAGTTTTTTCTTTAACAGCTTTGTTTATTCTTGCTAAATTTTGATATACAATTCTACCTGCACCTAAATTCATATGCCCAACTTCAGAATTGCCCATTTGTCCTTCTGGCAATCCAACATGTTCTCCATCTGTTCTTAGTTCCGCATGCGGATATTTGTTGTATAAACTATTAATGTAAGGCGTTTTTGCATTGTATATTGCAGATACTTTAGGGTCTTGTGTAATACCCCAACCATCTAAAATCATTAAGATAACTTTCTTGTTCATAATTCTTAAATTGATACAGTAAAAGTAAGAAAGATTTTTAGGATATTTTTTAAATTTTACGAAACCGATAGCGTAAAGTTAAAATGTTAAATAGCTGTTAATTATAGTCTTTTAATGAAACGATTTTAAATTCTTAGCGTCTTATAAATGTGAGGTATTATAAGTATTTCAACTCTGTTATATAATTATTTGAATTAATTTATCTATAAGAGAAAAAGACTATTTTAAACTTAAAATAGTCTTTTTGTG
Source organism: Polaribacter sp. (assembly GCA_045110395.1). GTDB lineage: Bacteria > Bacteroidota > Bacteroidia > Flavobacteriales > Flavobacteriaceae > Polaribacter. The sequence continues at coordinate 20,761 of JBGCFX010000277.1, read as the reverse complement.
TTTAATAATTATCTAAACTTGCTATGTATAGAGTTAGAATTATTAAAGAGATAATAATTACTACATTTTTATAAAATCTTGTATTGTTTTGTTGCTGAATTTTTTTACGAACTTTTTTCAAATCTTTTTTAGTTGCTTTATTGGGGAAAAATAATTCACCCTCGTAACTTTTCTTAAAACTTTTTATTTTATAAAAAGTAGAAACACGACTTCTTTTGTTAGCTTTTAAACTAGCAATCATAAATGAAATAAAACCAGATCCTGCCATAATTATAGAATAAATGATTACTTATATGTAGTTAAAAATCAAAAAATGTTACATTTTATTTATGATTAAATAATATAGAATAACTATTTTAATGTGTAATTTTGTAAGAATAATTCAATAATTAGAAGAATATGCACTTTCAATTGAATGATGTCACAAAAAAATTACCAAAACACTTACATAAGTTTGTTGTGAAACAACCTTATGAAGAATATACAGCTCAAAACCAAGCTGTTTGGAGATATGTAATGAAAATGAATATTGATTATTTGAGTAGAGTTGCTCATAAATCCTATTTAAAAGGATTAGAAAAAACGGGTATTTCTATAGAAAGTATTCCTTATATGGAAGGGATGAATCGTATTTTAAAAGATATTGGTTGGGCTGCAGTTTCTGTAGATGGTTTTATACCACCAAATGCTTTTATGGAGTTTCAAGCTTATAATGTTTTGGTAATTGCATCAGATATGAGAACTATAAATCATATAGAATACACACCTGCACCAGATATTATTCATGAAGCTGCAGGTCATGCACCAATTATTGCAAATCCTGAATATGCTGAATATTTAAGAAGATTTGGAGAAATTGGTAGCAAAGCAATTTCTTCTGCCAAAGATTATGAAATGTATGAAGCAATTCGTTTGTTATCTATTTTAAAGGAAAATCCAAATTCATCTTCAGAACAAATTCTTGCAGCTGAAGAAAAAGTAACAGATTTACAGAATAATATGGGAGAATTGTCTGAAATGGCTCAGATAAGAAATTTGCATTGGTGGACAGTAGAATATGGTTTGATTGACACTTTAGAAAACCCTAAAATTTATGGAGCAGGTTTATTATCCTCTATTGGAGAAAGTAAATGGTGTATGCAAGATGTAGTTAAAAAAGCAGATTATTCTATAGCTGCAGCAAATATAAATTTTGATATTACAAAACCACAACCCCAATTATTTGTAACCCCAGATTTTGCATATTTAAGCTTAGTTTTAGATGAATTTGCAAATACTATGGCTTTAAGAAAAGGAGGTTTAAATGGTGTCCAGAAGTTAATAAATTCAGAAAATTTAGGAACTATAGAGTTAACAACTGGCATTCAAATTTCTGGAACTTTTACAAAAGTGATACAACATAAAAACAACAAAGTTGCTTATTTTCAAACAACTGGGTCAACTGCCTTGTCAAACAGAGATAAGGAATTAATAGGTCATGGAATTTCACGTCATCCAAATGGTTTTGGAAGCCCAATTGGGAAATTGAAAGGAATTAATCTACCAATAGAAGATATGAGTCCCAGAGATTTAAAAGCTTATGGTATTTATGAAGGCGAATTTATGACGCTAGAATTCGAAAGTGGAGTTATTGTTAAGGGAAAAGCAATTACAGGAACAAGAGATTTAAGAGGTAAAATTTTAATTATTTCTTTAGAAGATTGTACAGTAACCTATAAAGATGAAATTTTATTTAAACCTGAATGGGGTTTGTATGATATGGCAATTGGTAAAGAAGTTGTTTCTGCATATTCAGGTCCTGCAGATGTAGATTCTTTTTTAAGTTTAGGTAAAGTTTCTGAAACCAAAACACAAAAAATAACCTATTCTGCTGCACAAAATGATTTGTATAAATTATATGCAGAAGTTAGAAAAATGAGAGAGGAAGAAAAAATAACATCCAAAAAAATAACAGAAATCTTTAATGAGTTAAAAACGAACTTTCATACAGATTGGTTATTGTTATTAGAGTTATATGAACTAGCTTTGCAGCATAATTTTTCTATTAAATCTGATATTTTATCAAGATTAGAAAAATTAAAAAGTAATAAAAACTTTACAAAGTTAATCGAAAATGGATTAGTTTTGTGCCATCAAAATAAAATATAATAATGGGGTTATTTGGGATGTTTAGTCAAAAAGATAAATCAGCAGAAATTAAAGAATATTTAGAAAAAGGAGCCGTAATTTTAGATGTAAGAACAAAAGAAGAGTGGGATGAAGCTCATATTAATGGAGCAGAACACATTGTTTTAAGTTTAATTCCTTTAGAAATAGAACAAATAAAATCTTGGGATAAACCAGTAATTGCAGTTTGTAAGAGTGGAGGTAGAAGTGGACAAGCTTCTCAGTTTTTAGCGCAAAATGGAGTAGATGTTATTAATGGTGGCCCTTGGCAAAATGTAGACCAACATATAAAGTAAATATTTTTTTTAGGTTCTTAATTTTTCTTGACTTCTAAAAGTTTTTATGAGAGAGGTTGTTTTTCTAATTATAGCAAAAACTAACCCTAACATTGCACCTACAAAAACGCCCATTGTTACAGGATCAAAATGATGCCCAGTAATTAAGTATTTTACATAAAATACAATTGCACCTATAATAATTGAAATTAAGAAAACTTGTAATTTTGATTTTGATAAATGTGCATACAAACCACAAAAAACTCCAGTTATAATAGAAGTTGCAGTTATTTTACTTAGAAATAAATCTAAAAATTCAGGTTTGTTAAACATAAAGAAAGAGGTAATAAAAACCCCAATTACACTTCCTGAAAGAATGCCAATACTTATTTTTTGAATCATTTTACAGAGGGAAAATTGTATCTCATAAAGTTACAATTTTTATTTTAATTTCCTTTTTTTTAATAAAAACTAAATTAAATTCTGTTTTTGAGCTTTCATAACTGCTTCCATTTTACTGTGCACTTGTAACTTTTTATAGATGTTTTCTATATGTTTTCTAACAGTAGAAGGAGAAATAATTAAGTTTTCTGAGATAGCATTATAATTTAATCCCTTGCTTAATTGTATTAAAATTTCTGTTTCTCTTTTAGACAGTTTAATCTCTTCTTTTTGATTAGATTTAATATCTACAGAATTTGGATTCCTTAATAAATTTAATGTTTTAAGGGCAATACTAGGTGTCATAGGTGCACCACCTTCTGTAACTTCTATGATACTTTTGTATAAGTTTTCAGCATCTATTTCTTTTAACAAATAACCATTTGCACCTGCTTTTATGGCATTAAAAACATAATCATCATCATCTAAAACAGTTAACATAATTACTTTAATCTGCGGATATTTATTTTTAACCAATTCTGTGGCTTTAATACCATCCATTTCTGGCATTTGTATGTCCATTAAAATTACGTCAATATTATGGTTGTCTTCTAATTTACCTATTAATTCAGCACCATTATTTGCGTGGAATTTTACAGAAATATCATCAAAAAAAGATAATTTTTCTTTAATAGCTTTTACCAAAAAGTAATTGTCTTCTGCAATACAAATTTTTAAATTCATTTGGTTAGTTGGTTTTTTACTAAATTACATATAAACAAAAACATAATTTATACGTCATTTGACGTATTTTTCTAAAGATACCTCAAGTAAAATTTCTGTTCCTTTTTTTGTGTCAGAATTTATTTTCACTTCACCACTAATTTCGCCTATTCTCTTTTCCATATTAGATAAACCATTTCCTAATTCTACAGTTTTTATATCAAAACCAATACCATTATCTTTTATGGTAGCTTTAAATAAATTGTTTTGTTTTTCTAGTTGAATGTCAATTTTTGTGGCCTCTGCATATTTTAAGGAATTATTTATGGCTTCTTGTATTACTCTAAAAATATTCATACCAGCTAAAGAAGAAAATGTAGCATTTTTATCAATATTATAATCGACTTGAAATTGAGTATTTTGAGTTGCATTTTTCGCTTTTTCTACAAATGATAAAACTCTAGTATGCAAATCTTCTAAACTAATACCAGATTTATTCATTGCCCAAATTGTATCTCTTAATTGATAAATAGTTTCTGAAGTAAAAGAACTTATTGTGGCTAATTTATTTTTTAATTTGGTGTTTGCGTCTTTAGTAATAAATTTTAAATTATCTACAGAAGAAATGATAAAAGTAAGCTGAGAACCAATATTATCATGTAAATCTCTAGAAATACGTAAACGTTCTTCTTGCAGTTTATTTTGTGTTTTTATAGTTGCTAAAGCATCTTTTAAATCAATTTCTTTTTGCAGTTGTTTTCTTTTAAATTGGTTTCTTTTGTAAATACCATAGAAAATAATTACTAATATTAATAAAGCTGCAGCTAATAAAATGGCATAAATATTTTTGTTTTTTAAAGCAAGTTCTTTTTCAAGCAATTCTTCTTTTTGAATAGAAATTTCTTTTTCTTTTTTTGAAGTTTCATATTTAACTAAAAGTTCATTAATATCTTTGACTTTTGTTTTTTCGAAAAGACTATCTTTCTTTAAATTAAATTTTTGTTGATATAAGAAGGCATTTTTGTATTCTTTTGATTTAAAAAAAACTTCTGATAAATATTTTAAGGCATCAACTTCAAATTCTTTGTAATTATTTTTTTTAGAAATACTTAAAGCATTTTTTAATTGCTGTTTGGCTTTTTTAAATTGGTTGGCTGCTATATAAGATCTTGAAACTCCAATTTTAGCATTAGAAAGTTCATAAAAATTATCGTCTGCTTTAAATTTTTTAATTACAGTAAGATAACGATTTATGGAAAGTTTATATTTTTTTAAATTATACTCAGCAGCAGCTATATTAACATTCATATAGGGTACGTATTTTTCATACCCTAAATCTATATACATTTTTCTTGCTTTTTTGCAGTATTTTATAGCTTCATTATTTCTATTTAATTTAAGCAGCACAGAACCAATATTACCTGTTATAATAGTAATACCAACTTTAAAATTGTTTTCTTCATATATTTTTAAAGCTCTATTGTAGTATTCCAAAACTTTATCATATTTTTTTTGTTTTTTGTAAACAATACCAATATTTACAAGAACAGCAGGTATTTGATCAAAATTTTTAGATTTTTTCTCATATATTTTTAATGCACTAAAATAATTTTTTAAAGCCTCTAAATAGTTGCCACTTTCATCTAACATAATTCCTAAATTATTATAAGAATCTGCTATGCCTAAAGAGTCTTTTATAGCTATTTTTAATGTTAAACTTTCTTTATGATAAAATAAAGCACTATCTATTTTAAATTTAGATTTAAAAGCACTGCCAATACTATTGTAAGATTTAGCAATAGATTTTTTATGATTTAATTTTTCGGCAATTTTAAGAGCTTTTTTACCAAAGTACATTGCTGTATCTGCATTAGAACTTTTATATTCCCAAGAAATTTCATTTAAAATATTAACAAGAGTAGTGTCTTTATATTTTTTTGAAAGGATAATAAGACTGTCTAGTCTTTTATTTTGAGAATTTATAGAAAATGATAAAAAAGTAAAAAAAATAAAATAGTAAAAAGACGTTTTAATTTTCATAAATAATTAAAAAAGATGATTTATATTTTAGTCTAATTTACAGAATTATTTTTATTTCTGTTCCTTTTCCTGTTTTAGATTTGATTTCTACTTTTCCAGTAATTTCACTCATACGTTTTTCCATATTACTGAGTCCATTTCCTAAAGTAACAGAAGTAATATTAAAGCCAATACCATTATCAGAAATTAGAGCTATTAATTCATCATTTTCTTGCAAGATTGAAACAGAAATTTTTGAAGCTTCAGCATATTTTATGGCGTTATTAATTGCTTCTTGTACAACTCTAAAAATATTCATTCCTTTTAAAGAGGTTAAACTTATTTGACTATCAGTATTTTGATGCACTATAAATTCAATATTTTCTGTTGCTTTTTTTGCTTTTTCTACGAATGACAAAATTCTGGTATGTAAATCTTCAATTGTAATTTCAGATTTATTCATTGCCCAAATAGTATCTCTTAATTGATGAATCGTTTCTGAAGTAAAAGAACTTATGGTAACTAATTTGTCTTTTAATTTTTGATTTGCATCTTTAGAAATAAACTTTAAATTATCTATAGAAGAAATTATAAACGTTAATTGAGAACCAATATTATCATGCAAATCTCTAGAAATTCTTAAACGTTGTTCTTGTAATCTATTCTGAGTTTTTATTGTTGTTAAAGCATCTTTTAAATCAATTTCTTTTTGTAGTTGTTTTCTTTTTAATTGATTTCTCTTGTAAATACTAAAGAAAATAATTGCTAAAATTAACAATGCAGAAGCTAAAAGAATAGCATATAAATTTCTGTTTTTTATTGCTAATTCTTGTTCTAAAAGCTGCTCTTTTTGTTGTGCTATTTCTTTTTCTTTTTTTGTGGTTTCAAATTTTGCTTCTGTTTCTTGAGCTGTTATGTCTCTTTGGTTTTTAAAAACAGAATCTTTTATTTTTACTAAATTCTCTAAATCTTCAAAGGCTTTGTTATATTTTTTTTGTTGTTTATATACTTTAGAACGTTCGTCATAAATCCAAAAATATGGCTCTAAATAGTTGCTTTTTTTTGTGTAAAAAATAGCTGTATCAAACATTTTTAATGAGTAATTATATTTTTTAGCTCTTCTTCCATACATTGCTAAGTTAGTATATATAGCAGCTTTTGCATAGTCACTGTCAGTGCGTTTAAATAATTTTAATCCATGTTCTGTATATACTCTAGCTTTTTCTAATTGGTTTAACTCCATATAAGTGTAGCCAATATTTACGATGGTATTTTTAATATCCATAGAGTCTAACTGAGGTAAATAGCTTAAAACTTTTTCTTGATAAATAACGGCACTATCAGCTTGTTTGTTCTCTGTATATGCAGAAGCAGTTATGTTTAGAGCTGCTGCTTTTAGAGATAAATTATTTTTTGTTGAATCTTTTTCTAAAATTGATATAGCTTTTTTTCCATAGTTAATTGCCTTTCTGTAGTCATGAAAAATTCGATATGTTTGAGACATATCATAAAATATCTTTGAAGTGTAATTGTAATCTTCAAAATATTCTGAAATTATAAGTGCATTTTCATAAACCTCTATACTTTTTTCAAAACTTCCACTACCTTCATAGTAATGCCCTAATTCAGAAATAAAATTTAAGTATTCTTTATATAAGTCTTTGTCCTTACCAAAAGGAGCTAGTTTATTATTATAATAAACAACACTGTCTTCAGTATCTTTTTTTATAAATTCTTTCGCTTTTTTAATGTAAAAAATAAGTGAATCTTTTTTTTGATTTGATGTTCCTTGAGCTTTAGTTTTTTGGTTAAAAACCAAGAAGCAAAATACAATCACCAATAAAAATGATTTTAAGTGATGTTTCATAAAGAGAATTTAGTGGTGATTAAAAAAGCTCACTCAAAGTAAAATCAAGGTCTAAGACATCAACCTTTATTTTTTGAAACTTCAAATTCGTTTTTTTTGAAAGGTTTTTAATTTCTTGAGGTACTTTTTTAAGTTGCATCGCTGTTTTTTCTTCAGAATCGAGTTCTTTGTATAAAAATGATAATCTATTGGTTTCTGCTAGTTTCGTTTGTTTGTAGTTTATAAAAAAATAAACAATCAAACTCATTAATAAACATAGAAGAAATAATAGTAATAGCGATATATTTTCTCTTAAAAACAGCATTCAAATTTTAATTTTGTTGCAAATAGAAACTAATTTTGTTGTCTTCTGCCCCCATCATTAATAAACCTACCAAATCTACACCTCTTAATCTTTGAGATTCTTTAAAGACACATAAAGTTCCTTTGGTATCGTTTGCTGTAGATTTTAAACCCCAAAAATGCCTTTTTTTATCTTTGTCATAATAATAACTGGTTACTTTATAGTTTACATATTTAGTGTCTGCACCATTAATTTCGACTTTAAATTTAGTAGTATTTCCTGTAGTTAAATCAGAGCCACTGGTTACATTCAAATTAACTTTACCAGAAATATCTGTTATTTTATCTTTCATATTTACAAAAGTATATTTCCAGTTTTTAGAATTAAAAGTTGGCATACCATTGTCATTTTTAACAACTGTTTTGTTTGTGTTGTTTTTCTTTAAATCTTTCTTTTTTAAAGGCACAACAGTAACATTAGCAAAGTTGCCATGTCTGTTTATAAAAGTTCTATCAAATTCGCTACTTCCTGTAACATCTCCATTTTTAAAGTAGATTTCTCTAAAATAGAAATATTGATATTTACCAGATCTATGGTGTTTTTTTACCCAATTGTCTTTTTTGTCATACACATAATCGTACTTAGAAACAGAACTTGTTTTTCCTTTATAATTGGTGGCAGATAAATTACCTTCATCATCGTATTCGTAAGTAGATTTAGAGCTTCCATATTTACCATCAGATTTGTAAGATTCTTTAATATCATCATCAAAAACAGTCACATAAGTACCAATAATACTACCATCTTTGCTGCTATAACTTGTTTTGGTTTCTGTTCTTTTATCACCTTTATAAGTATAGCTTACTTCTGCAGATAATTTACCATCTTTAGAAAAATCTTTTTTACTGGTTACTCTCCCTTTTCTATCATTTTTATAGACAGATTTGTATTTGCTGCCATCTTTATAAACTGAATTTCTTTCTATTAAATTCTCTTTTTTATCATACTTAAAAACGTATTCTGTAGTATATTTCCCTCTAGTATCGCTAATATCTTTTGTGCCAGTTAATAAACCATCTCTATTATAGTTATATAAAGTTTTAGTGGGCGAAGAATCTGAATAAGTACTGTTGTATAAATAATAAGATTCTATTAAAAAACCATCATCATTATATCTTTTAATATTTACAGATTTTTTTACAAAACCACCACTATTTTTATCGTAATTGTAATTATGTTCTATGGTTTTACGAACATTTTTATGCAGGTTTTGTGATGCCAGATTGTAAATTTCTGTTTGACTAAATGCATTTAATGAAATGCCCATTAGAAAAAGGATGAATAATTTTTTCATGATATTTGTTTTTTAAGGTGATGAATACTTTTGCTTTAAAGGAGATGGTTGACTGATGTTCTAGAAACGCCAACCATCTGTAACCCTAAAAAACAATCTTAATATTTTTATGTTTACAAATGTCTACTAAATAGTAACTAAAAAAAATACGGCATCTGCCGTATTTTTTATATTTTTAAATAATATGTAGCAGTAGTATTTATTTTTTCTTTTTTAATTTTTTATAAAGAAACATTAATAAAATAAGGACAATAATGGTCGCAAAAACAGGAATTCCGTAAATTGATAAGAAAAAAAGAAGTCCAATAGCTTTGTTAGAAATACCACCAACTTTATAGGCATCTGGTAAATTAATGGGCTCAAAAGTTGAGGTTGTAAAGTCTGTTTTAGAAAAAACATCAATTTCTTTAAAATAAGAATCACTTTTTTTTGTAATTCCTTTAAAGTCGAATTTTTTTAATGTTTCTGAGTACGTAATTACAAAATTCGGATCTGGTTTTTTACCATAATTTGATAAAGAGAATTTTAAAGTAGCATTCTCTTTATCAAAAAATAGCGAGTTTGGGGAACTTGTTTTTATAGCATCAACAGAAATATCATTCATTAATTGGGTGTAGAAATTGCCTTTTTCTATGGGAGATTTCCAAAGTGAACCAGTTTCTATCAAATAAATAAAGGCATTTTTTTTATCAGAATTATAGCCTTCTAAAATTTTAGCATTATTGGTATTCACTAAAAAATAAACAGTGAATTTTGTAATTTTATTTGGTGGAAATATAACCTCCCAAACATACCAATTATCATTTTCTGTATTTGGTTTTTCATACAAAGTTGTGTTTTTGTCATTAACCAATCCTTTAATTTTATATAAACCATCTACTCTAACTTCGTTTACTTGATGATGAAAATCTACATTTTCGAAAACATTATTTACAGGATAACCTACTTTTATTTTTAAAGTATCTGTAGCTGTATTTTTAAAATAATAATCGCCTTTAACAGTTGCAAAACCTTTGTGTAATTGCATAAAAATATTTTCAGATTTCATCTGAATTTTCTTGTATGCAATTGTGTCTTCAGGATATAATAGTGTAAAACTCCCACTTCCACCAGCATTCCAAACTCCTGGCTGTGCAGAATTAGAAACCAAAAATATGGTTGCTATAAAAACACTAAAAAAATAGATAGTTCTTTTCATATTATTCGCCTTCAAAAGAAATTACTTTTAACGTATTAAAAGTATTGTCACAAATATGAAAATCTACAGGTTGTTTGTTAAAAACTGAATCTGATATTTGTTTAGCGTAAATTTTAAAAATAGCTTTGTAACTATCACTTTCTGCAGCTTTTTTTGTAGTTACCATCCTAAATTGATAATTACCATTTTTTTCATCTTTAGAAAGTTGAATTGATTTTTCATTTTCATCTGCAAATTTAGATTTCACTAAAAAATCGCCTAACTTTTCTGCATCTGCTTTTTCTACTTTATCAGTGTAATAAACTTCTGTTTTTTGGTATTGTAATTTTTTGCCATAACCATTTGTACAAGATTGTAAAAAGAACGAAGTAAGTATGAATAGATATAGAATTCTAAATTTCATTTGTAGCGTTTTAGAGTTTCTCTACAAAATTCAGTAAAATATAAAGTTGATACAATACGTCAAATGACGTATTTAGTAGTATTACTCTGTAAAAATAATAAGTTGTTTTTTTATTACTTCTTTGCTTGCTTTTTCATTGGCTAGTTTTTCTGAAATTAAATCTAAAGTTTTTGAGTTTTCTTTAATAGATTCTAAAACTAAATCTACAAACAATCTAAATAAAATTAATAAAATGGCTGCAATTGTGCCAGCTTCTCCTAAAACAATAAAAAAGAAAGCAAGAATTACCACAAATTGCTGAATAAAAATTCGAACATAAGGTTTAAACATGATTTCTGAGGCAGTAAATTTCTTATATTTTTTGTTACTGATATAATCTGCTAAAAACTTCCCTAAATGAGTAAAGATAATTGCAGGTAATGCATATTTTATTCCTTCTAAATTTAAAATTGCAGCATAATTACTAAAAATATTAAAAGGTTCTTTAATAAAAGAATCTCCATTAAAACTAAAAAGTGCAAACCCAAAAATAGATTGAATTGCCACAAAAAAACCATAATGAAAAATAAAAAAAGGAATGAGTGCTAAACCTTTATAATTGCCAAATTGAATGCTCCAATACATTTTTAAAACATTAAAAAGTCCAATAATAATGGTCTCTAAAAAATAGACAAATAATATAATCATTGGTGTTGCTTTACCTAAATAAAGTAAGAATAATAAGTAAATAGAACTTAACCAAACAAAAGCATTTTGTTTTGTTGGGTATAAAATATCTTTTAACATTGGGTTTGTTTTTAATGTTGAAAAATAAAAATAATCACGCACCTTAAAAATACGTCAAATGACCTATTTTTTAAAATTTAATAAACGGAAAATCTTTATGAATTTCCTCTTTTTTTAGATTCAAATTCCTTAAAAATTGTTGATGTTCTTCTGAGTTTTCATTAAAAGGTTTATGAGAAATTCCTTTTTGTATCATTTCAATTTTTAGCATTGTTTCTCTAGAATTTTCAGAAAACCAAGTTTCCGTAAATTTTTCCCAAATATAATTAATGGCAGTTTTATTTGGATGAATCATATCTTCTGCATAAAAACGGTAGTCTCTTAATTCATCCATCATAATTTCATAAGAAGGAAAATAATGTATGTTTTTTCTAATATCTATAACAGAATGAATTGCAGAAATTAAGTGAGATTTACTAATTGTATTTTCTACAAAACCATCTTTTATATGACGAACTGGAGAAATCGTAAAAATTACATTAACGTGTTTGTTTACTGATTTAATCAATGCTAAAATAGCTTCTAAACTTTCTCTAATTTCATCAACTGAGAGCAACTCTTTTAAGAATTTTTTCTGCGGAATTTTATGGCAATTGGCAACAATAGCATCAGTTTCGATAAATCTATAAACCCAAGAAGTACCTAAAGTAATGATGATGTGTGAAGTTGTTTCTAATTGTTTTTTAGTAGATGAAACTGCCAAATTCAAATTTTCTAAAAGCTTATTTTTATCAGGAGAACTTAAACAGGAATGCGCATCAAAAGAATGCCAACGTTCATTTTGGTAAATTAAATCGTTTTCTGAATAAATTTTATCATTAACAGTATTAAGAATAAATTTTTCTATAGCTTTTGGATGAAATAAAATTCCGAATGGATTTTGAGTTGCTTGAAACTTAAAGTAATTCAGTTTTTCTCCTATATTTTCTGAAAAACAAGAACCTAATAATAGCAACTTAGAATTGTAATCTACTGAATTTCTAGTTTGTTTTTTTATTGGTAGTTGGGTTTGGAGTTTCATTTTGTTTTAATCAATAAGGTTTTCTAGCATAAAGTTATATTTTTTTCTCCAATCTTTCTCTCTTTTTTTTCTGATATTACTATATGGTTAAGAATTTTTTCAATTCTTAATTTATAAATTTTTACTTTAAAAAAAGTCTCATCTTTATTATTGAAATATTCAGTAAGAAACATTAAATTATAAATGCCAAAGGTTATAGAAAAAGGAGCAACATCTGTTCCTTTTTCAATTGTAATTCTTCCACCAAGGTTGTTTTCTTCGTCAAAAATAATTTTTCCTTTTTCTGATCCTAAGGAATTTATGGTTATTCCATCATCAAAAGAATTCCAGTTATCAACCATTAGTATTTCAATAATTTCTTAGTCTTAGAAATTCCTTTAGATTGATAATGGACAAAATAATTTCCTTTTGGTAAGTTTTGAATATCAACATTAATAGTATGCTGTATCGTACTAAATTTTTGATTTGTAATTTGTTTTACAATGGCACCAATAGCATTGTATAAAGAAATTTTCACGTTTTCATTATTCCCAAAAAATTGAATATTTATAAAATTCATTGCAGGATTTGGGTACACATTTATATTTAATTCTTGTTGTAGAAAGTCGTCTGTAGAAAGTGCTGCAGAACATCCAGATTTGAAAAGTGGTAAAGCATCAAAATTATCAAACAAAACATTTGTAGATTCTTGTTTTGTAGCTCCTAACCAATCTGTTAAAATAGTACTGTAAATGTTTCTAAAATCAAATTGCATTTGCACACCTTCTTGGTTGTCTACTGCTGTATCAATTTCTGGTGCATCACCCAAAATAGAGTTATTTGTACAAGTACCAAACATAAAAAGTGGAGCTGCAGAACCATGATCTGTACCAAGACCAGCATTAGAACGAATTCTTCTTCCGAATTCAGAGTAGGTCATTCCTATAACTTTTTTATCAATATTTAATAATTCTAAATCTTCTTGAAAAGCGGCAATTGCATCCGATAATTCTTGTAATAAAACTGCTTGTCTACCTGTATTAGATTCTCCTTCTACAACTTGATTGTCATGGGTGTCAAAACCACCAATTTGAACCACATAAACTTTAGTTTTTAAGCCGCCAGAAATTAATTTAGCGACGTTTTTTAATTTTTCAGATAAATTAGATTCATCATATTTTGTTGATATATTATTTCCTAAACCAGCAGCTTTTTCGATAACACTTGCATAAGCATTTGTTTGTTTAATGGTGTCATTTACAAAACTAAGGGCACTACCATAACAATTATTAGGAATGTTACCTGTGTTAGAAGCTAAAGCAGTTCCTGGGTTTTCTGGATCTTCTAGTGCCATAGAAAAATTAGCAAGACTTCCTTGGCAGGTTTCTGAAACAATTCTACCAATTGTAATCGCAAAAGGATCTGGGTTGTTTTCATCTGGATAGTTTTCTGGAAAAGTAGGATTGTTTTCTTCAAAAAAACGACCTACCCAACCACTAGAAATAAAATCATTTGCGTCAGATCCAGAATTCCAAATATCTGTAGACCTAAAATGAGATCTATTTTGATTTGGATACCCAACATTTTGCACGATTGCTAGTTTTTCATTATCCCAAATGTTTTTTAAACCTGACATTGCTGGGTGAAAACGAGTGGTGCTATTTACAGTTAGTAAATCTGTTTCTGGAATAATGATATTAGAACGTACACTTTGTAAATTATCATATTGGTTCAAATCAAAAACCGTATTTAAACCATCATTACCACCTTGTAATTGTACTAAAACTAAGATATTATCATTGTTTTCTAAAAATTGATAATCTTTTGGTTTTTCATTTGCGTATAAAGGGAAACCACTTAAAGCAAAAGGTAAGGAAGCAGAAGCAATAGAAGTTAGTTTTATAAAATCTCTACGATTTAAAGTTTTTGTCTTTTTCATCTTTACATTATTTGGAATTCAGACATTTGTACCATTATAGCAACTAAGTTTCGTAGTTTTTTATCAACGGAAATTGCCAAAGTTGTATTTGTAGAATCTGCTAAATACTCAGAGTATTCTACACTCCATTCAAAATCAGGTAAACCATCTATTAAAACCGCTTTTAAACTATCTATTTGACCTTGTGCAATCTCATAATTAAATAAACGATTTGCCAATTCTTTAATTAAAATATTAGGGTCTATAGAGTTTTCTATACTTGCAGCAATTGCTAAAACAGGTACCAAAGGCGGAACTGTATAGTTTCTATTATTGATAAGTAATTTACCACCAGTAACTAAAATTTTACAATAGTCTAATCTCTTTGGAAGAAAAAAGTTATTTACCCAAGTTTTATAAAACAATGGTTTTTGATAATAGGCTTTCCAACCAGCAACATCTGGATGATGATACAAAGATTGCCCTAAATCTGTACAGGCTAAATACATAATATAAGCAAATTCATATTCTGTTGTAATAGAAGTTGTTGGTGCACCAGCCATTAAAGATTTTGTTGATGAAATCATTAAATCTAAAGGGCTTTTTATCATACAGAAAACATTTTCGTAAAAATGTTGTGATGCAAATAATTTTTTTAAAGCTGGAGCAATATCGTAATTGTTATCTCTAATTATTTTTGATAAAGGTGTTATAATATTTGTTTCAATTTCTGCAGTAATTTCAGAATTTACAAACCAAATATAGAGTTGCCTTGTTATAAATCGTGAACATTCATCTTCTTGAAAAATTCTATCGATTAAATCTTTGTATTCATTTTCTCCATTTTCTGCAATTACATCATTATTAAACCTGTGAGATAGCGTTTTAGAGCCTTCAGAATGTCTGTTATTTGTAAAATAAGGGATTAATGCTTCTTCATGTGTTAAGCCTCTAACTCGCCAACCTGTGAGAGCTTTTGCCATTTGTACAACATCATCTTCTGTGTAATTTGTATAATCTCCATTACCAACAGCAATGCCTTTACCAATAGTAAAAAGTTCTAATAATTCTCTAGAATAATTTTCATTGGGTGCTGTGTCAGAATTTTGATTACCACTTAAATAAATAAGCATATTTGGGTTGATAGTAATTTGTTTAACCAACTCTTTAAAATTACCTAATGCATTACTTCTTAATATATTTATATATTGAAATTCTCTATGTGGATTGTTGTTTTCTGATACAAAGTGATTGTGCCAAAATAAGGTCATTTTTTCTCTAATGGAAATCCCTGCATTTTGCATTTGCAGAAAAGACCAAGCATATAAAGATCTTTTTCTTGAGTTTAAAATCTGATTTCTATCTCTATTAGTTGGTGCAATTGGTAAAGGAGCAGCATTTGTCCAAGTTTCTCCAAAATTAGCATCAGGATCTATAATTGTTGCATCTAATTGATACTTAACAGGAGGTTCAGGTAAAGGTTTTATCTCAAAAAGTTTTGTAATAGTTACTTCTAAACCTAAACTAACAGCTTCAGAAATCATAGTTTCTGTAACACCAAAAGAAGTTCTTTTTAATAAATGTCTTGCTTCTTTAGTCGCAAAGTTTCCAGAAAAAGTATCTAAATGTGGCATAGATTTGTATAAATTGATGAAAACTAATTTAATAGAATCAAATTTAATACTTTTATTTGAAACTATATTGATAGTTAACTGCTATTATACTAAGACCTTAGAAAAGTGAAATGGTTTATTTTTTGGGAGTTTTAATTTGAGGTATTTTTTTAAAATTCTAATTAGAATTATTTATGACTCTTCAAAAACCTGACATCATTTATGTTATAATTCTTGCTCGAAAGTCCATTCTGTTTAAAATAAATATATTTTAATTCTTCTGAACAATTTTTATAGGTGTTTCCAGAAACAGAATATTTTAACATTTTAAATGGTTTTATTGAGTCTTTATTATAGATAAAACCTTTTCCATTAAATTCAATTCCTCCATTTGGGTAATTTACATATTCATTATATATTTTATTTATTAATAGTCCAGCTATAATATCTTTACCATTTTCTGAATAAAATAAAGTGTCAATAATAGATTTTTTGTATTCTAATTTTGTTGGTAAATCTATAGCCCAAGATCGTTCAATAGTATCATTATAAGTTTTGCCATTAAAATATCTTAAAGCTAATTTTGATGGTCTTTCGATTATTTTAATTTTTATTAGACTGTCAACAAGCTTTTGAAGTTTTATTTTATCTTGGTTATAAGTTTTATTGTCAACTGTAACTTTATACACAAATTCTTTTGGAGTTGTTGTTTCAGTTATTTTTAAAGAGAATTCTTTTGTTAGGTTTATTATTGACATAATTGCAAGTGGACTACTTATAATTAATAAAAACCAAACACTTGTTTTTTTAATATTATTATTGAATGAGAGTAAAATAAATGCGATTGTGAATAGAAATAGGGTTAATGAAGTGACTACAATTGTATCTATTGCATTTCCTAATCCAGCACCATTTTTATCGAATAAAATATGAAAGATTGAAGTTAAAATACCAAATACTAAAATTCCGTATAAAATTTTAATTCCATATTTTTTCATTTTTACTTTATATTAATTAGATTCAATTCTACATCAAATAATCCACAGCTCTTTCTAAAGCTTTCGGAATTCCTCCAGGGTTTTTACCACCAGCAGTTGCGAAGAAATTTTGTCCACCACCACCACCATGAATCAGTTTTCCTAATTCTCTAACTACCTTTCCTGCATCATAACCACGTTCGTTGGCTAATTCTTTAGAAATGTAACAAGTTAACATCGCTTTTTCTTTGGTTGGAGCAGTTGCAAATAGTAAAAATAAATTTTGATGCTCTTTACCCAAGCTAAAAGCAAGGTTTTTAATTCCGTTTGCGTCTAAATCTATTTTAGTTGCTAAAAATTGGACACCATTAATTTCTTGCAATTGACTTTTTAAATCGCCAGATAAATTTTTAGCTTTATCTCTTAATAATTGCTCAATTTGTTTCTGTAAAGCAGCATTTTCATCTTGTAATTTTTGTACAGCTTTTACTGGTTCTTTTGTATTGTTTAATAAATCTTTAATTTCGAATAAAGCTCTATTATTATCAAAGTAAAAATCTTTTACAGCATCATTTGTAATGGCTTCTATTCTTCTAATTCCTGCTGCAACTGCACCTTCAGATTTAATTTTAAAATGCCAAATATCTGCTGTATTTTTCACATGGGTTCCACCACATAATTCTATAGATTTTCCAAATTTAATCGCTCTAACAGTATCTCCATATTTTTCGCCAAACAAAGCCATTGCACCATCAGCAATTGCTTTTTCCATAGAAATATTTCTACTTTCTTCTAGTGGAAGTTTACCAGCAATTCTTCTGTTTACAAAATTTTCTACTTCACGTAATTCATCTACAGTTAATTTAGAAAAATGAGAAAAATCGAAACGTAAATATTTAGAGTGTACAGCAGAGCCTTTTTGTTCTACATGAACTCCTAAAACCTCTCTTAAAGCTTGATGTAATAAATGTGTGGCTGTATGATTGCATTCTGTTCTGTTACGTTGTTTTTCATCTACAACTGCCTTAAAAGGTTCATTAAAATGCTTAGGAAGGTTTTTTGTAAAGTGAATAATTACGTTGTTTTCTTTCTTGGTATCTAAGATGTAAATTACATCTCCTTGCGTAGTTTCTAAATAACCTTTATCACCAACTTGACCACCACCTTCTGGATAAAAAGGTGTTAGATTAAACACCAATTGATACATTTCCCCGTCTTTTTTAGACGTAACTTTTCTATATCTTGTTAGCTTTACATCTGCGTTTAAAGAATCATAACCAATAAATTCTTCTACAGCATCATCAACTAAAATAGTCCAATCTTCTGTAGACATTTCACTGGCAGCTCTAGACCTGTTTTTTTGTTTTTGTAGTTTTTCGTTAAAGCCTTTTTCGTCTAAAGTATAGCTCTTTTCTGATAAAATTAGTGCAGTTAAATCAATAGGGAAACCAAAAGTATCATACAATTCAAAAACTTTATCACCAGAAATTTCTTTAGTTTTTGCTGAAGAAATTATACCATCTAACAAAACCAAACCTTGATCTAAAGTTCTTAAAAAAGAAGTTTCTTCTTCTTTAATTACATTTTCAATCAATTGTTTTTGTGCTTTTAATTCAGGAAAAGCTGTTCCCGTTTTTTTGGTTAAAACATCTACTAATCTATATATAAAAGGTTCTTTTTTGTTTAAAAATGTAAAACCATACCTTACTGCACGTCTTAAAATTCTTCGAATTACGTAACCAGCACCTGTATTGCTTGGCAACTGCCCATCTGCAATAGAAAAAGCGACAGCTCTTACATGGTCAGAAATTACACGAGTTGCAATATCTTGTTTTTTATTAGAACCATATTTTGTATTGGTTATGGTTTCTATTTCTCTAATTATTGGTTTAAAAACATCTGTATCGTAATTAGATTGTACATTTTGTAAAACCATACACAAACGCTCAAACCCCATTCCTGTGTCTATATGTTTGTTTGGTAAATCTTCTAAAGAACCATTGGCTTTTCTATTATATTGCATAAAAACCAAGTTCCAAATTTCTACCACTTCAGGATGATCTTTATTTACCAAAGTTTTCCCATCAACTTTTGATTTTTCTTCTGCAGATCTAATGTCTACGTGAATTTCAGAACAAGGTCCACAAGGTCCTTGCTCACCCATTTCCCAAAAATTATCTTTTTTATTTCCTTTTAAAATTCGGTCTTCAGCTATAAATTCTTTCCATAAATCGTATGCTTCTGTGTCCATTTTTAAATTATCTGCATCATCAGAACCTTCAAAAACAGTTACATATAAAATATCTTTGTCAATTTTGTAAACATCAACTAATAACTCCCAAGCCCAAGCAATGGCTTCTTTTTTAAAATAATCACCAAAAGACCAGTTTCCTAACATTTCGAATAAAGTATGATGATAAGTATCATAACCCACTTCTTCTAAATCGTTATGTTTACCAGAAACACGTAAGCATTTTTGTGAATCTGTAATTCTGTTCTTTTTTGGTTTTCCATTGCCTAAAAAATATTCTTTAAATGGTGCCATCCCAGAATTTACGAATAGTAAAGTTGGGTCGTCTTTGGTAACCATTGGTGCAGAAGGGACTACTAAGTGTTGTTTGTCTTTGAAAAAGTTTAAAAACGTAGCACGAATATCTTGTGATTTCATAAAAAAGAAGTTTCCAACAAGTTGGATTGTGTTAATTTATTTTTAAAAAAATTGCTTAAAAAAAGCAGTTGTAAAACATTTTGTAAATTAGCGAGTTATTAAAAATGAAATTCCTAAGAATATCGTTTTTAAAAAACAAAAATAGCATATTTACAATTATGGCAAAAGTAAAATATTATTACGATGCAGATACGCTTTCTTACAGAAAAATCTCTGTAAAGAAAAGCTACTATTACAAGAAATCTATTTTTGGTGTTTTAGGTGTAGTTTTAATTGCATTTATTGGGTTTATCGTTTTTAGTCAATTTATAATGTCTCCTAATGAAAGAGCGCAAAAGAGAGAATTAGAGAATTTAAAATTACATTATCAACTTTTAACCAAAAGAATTGAAGAAAGTTCTAATGTTTTGGCGCAATTACAAGAAAGAGATAACAATATTTATAGAACTTATTTTGAGGCAAACCCAATACCAGATGAACAAAGAAAAGCAGGTTTTGGTGGTGTAAATAGGTATAAGAATTTAGAAGGATTTGACAATTCTACAATGATAAAAAACTTAACCAAAGATATAGATGTACTTTCTAAACAGTTGGTTGTGCAATCTAAATCTTTAGACGAAATTGTAACTTTGGCAAAAGAAAAAGAAAAAATGTTGGCTTCTATTCCTGCTATTTTACCAGTGAAAATAGAAGATTTAACAAGAATGGCTTCTGGTTATAAATGGAGAATGCATCCTATTTTAAAAATTAGAAAATTTCATAAAGGAATGGATTTTACAGCACCAGTTGGAACTCCAATTTATGCATCAGGAAATGGAACTGTAATTCGTTCTGAAAGAAGCGCAACCTTTGGTAAGGTAGTTTACATAGATCATGGTTATGGTTATAAAACTATTTATGCACACATGAGTATGATAAAAGCAAGAAAAGGGAAAAAAGTAAAACGTGGTGATTTAATTGGTTTTGTGGGTAATACAGGTAGATCTGTTTCTGCACATTTGCATTATGAGGTTCATAAAAATGACAGAGCACTTAATCCAATAAATTTTTATTACGGAGATTTAACTCCAGAAGAATTTGCAGCAATGCAAAAAGCTGCAGAAGAAGAAGGACAATCTTACGACTAAAAT
>JBGCFX010000276.1:0-8298 GCA_045110395.1 Polaribacter sp. | reverse complement strand
CTGTTATTATGATTAAAAATACTATAAATAATAGAAAAATCGATACTAGTGTTTAATTGCAGTGGTTGAATGTAGTCTTCTTTTAACTCACTGACACCTTGGTTTGTTGCTAAAACAATCTTACCATTAAATAATTGAATATTATTAATTGCATTACTTTCCAAAAAAGAAGCCTTATTATTTTTTAAGACTACTAATCCATCATTAAAACCAATATAAATAATAGAATTATTTGCAAAAATACAATTGGCTTTTTTTCTATTATAGTTGATGAATTTTATACCATCAAACTTAGAATATCCATTATCTGTGGCTAGCCATAAATAACCAGTTTTATCTTGAGTGATGTCGTTAATAGACGTGTTTGGTAATCCTTCAGAAACAAAATAATTTTGTAGTTTATTTTGCTGAGAATTCACATCAACAGAAATAATGATTAGAAAAAATAAAAGAGTTTTATACAATTTTTGCATCCATACAAATTTACTAATTAAAACGCCATCACACATTTTTAATTCTGTGTAATGACGTTTATCAACCTACAATTTCCATTCCAATTTACTTCATAGCATACAAACGTTTGTTGCTAGTGTCTGGTTCTATGTGTTTTAAATCTCCATAAGGTTTAGTTAATGGCTTTAAAACAACTAATCCTGTGGTTCTTCCTCTTATAGTTAAGGTGCTATTTTTTACGGCCCAATTCCATCTAAACTTATCAACTGGAACCTTATATTTACCTAATTCTACCATTAATTCTGGTTGCTGCTCTATCCAATCCATCACTTCTTCTTGCATCGTGAATTTTGGCATTTCATCATCTGTATTATGGTAACCAAATTCCCATTTAACTGGTATAGAAAACATAGTTGTATACGCTTCACCCACATATCTTTCTTCTTCATTATTTAAAGCATCAAACCAATCAATTTCTTTTTCTTCAGGATATTTTTTAGCCATTTCTTTTGATAAATCCATTTTCCCTGGCGAGTTTGCTGTTGGGTAAAAAACATAGTAAGGTTGTGCTAAGTAATGATTCGAAAATTTGCCTCCAAAAATGGTGTGATAAGGAGATGCTACCACTTTTGGTAAATGTTTTGCAGATAAAGCATCCTTTAATGTTTTTAAAAGTTCTTTATTTTCAACCAAACCAGAAGCATGAAATACAATTTTTGTATTATTATTTACCACGTTTTTTAGTGTAGGCAAAGTGCCTTGAGTAATACTTTTTCTTAAGGTTTCTGTGGTGATTTTTTCTCCTCTAACAATGGTTTCTAAATTCATACCTTTATAAGGATTGCTTTTATTTACAATATGAACCTCTCCATAAGGATTTTTGTTTGCGTTTTTATTTAGCCAAG
The DNA here is from genome assembly GCA_045110395.1 of Polaribacter sp. Classification (GTDB taxonomy): domain Bacteria; phylum Bacteroidota; class Bacteroidia; order Flavobacteriales; family Flavobacteriaceae; genus Polaribacter. The sequence goes on along the minus strand of JBGCFX010000276.1, from coordinate 6,940 downwards.
TAATTATTTCTTCTAAAGAATATTGTCCATCAATAACTTTTAAACCTTTTTCTTGAAAATAAGTTCTTGCATTCGAATAAAAAGTTTCATTGCCTTTATCAAAACCCGCAATAAATACGATCGGTTTTCTAGAAACAACCTTAACTTCTTTTTTTGTTGGAATAGGAATGTTGTCTGCAATTGCAACTACTTCTTTTTCTTTTTTTACTTCTTTATTATCACAACTGATAAAAGGACTACTTAATACAATTAAGCCTGCTACTAATACTGTTTTTTTTAGGAATGTTCTCATAATTTCTACTTTTTTAAATGTTAATACACTGTAAAAGTAGAAGGGAAGTAGCGTTAAATTTTGCCTGTATTAGAATTCGTCAAAGGTGAATTAGAATTCGTTGTAATTAAGTAAAATTGTTTTAAAAATTAAAAGTTTCTAATTTTTTTATAAAATCACTTTTTCTTCTTTGTGAAACAGTTAGTGTAGATTTATCGCTCATAACAACATAACCTCCATCTTTATTGTTATAACTAATTAGATGATTAATATTGATAATGTGTGAGTGGTGAATTCTTTCAAAATTTTGTATTGATAAAATTTTTTCTAACTCTTTTAATGTTTTACTGACCAAGATTTTTTTACCATTTACTAAATGAATCTTAGTATAATTACCATCAGAAATACATTTTATAATATTAAATATATCGTATACAAAAATACCCTCAGATGTTTGAAGAGCGATCTTTTTTAAAGAATCTTCTCTTTTATGGTTTTTAATAAAAACATCTACTCTTTTTAATAATTCTTTTTGATTTTCATTTTCAGCTTTTTCTACAGCATTTTTTAATTCTTTAGAATTTATAGGTTTCAGCAAATAATCTAATGCAGATGTTTTAATTGCTTGTAATGCATATTCACTGTATGCTGTTGTAAAAATTATTTTAAAATCTATTTTTTCAAAATAATCTAAAATGTCAAAACCATAACCATCAGAAAGTTGAATATCTAAAAAAATTAATTCAGGTTTTAATTTTTCAATTTTTTTTATAGCTTCTTCAACACTCATAGCAACACCAATAACTTCTATGTCAGAACAATGTAAATATAGTTCTTCCTTAAGAGCAGAAATAGCTTGTGGTTCATCTTCTATTATTAATGCTTTCATAATCTAATAATTTTTTAATAAAGGAATTTTTATTATAACTTTTGTCCCTTCACATTCATTGTTTTTTATTAAATCTATAAACTTTATAGAGCATTTCCTTTTTTCTTGATTTTCTAAAAGTTCTAGCCTTTCTTTTGTGATTTCTAGAGCTTTCGATTTATAAATTCTATTTCTTTTTTTTAATGATTCTTTTCGGCCAATACCATTATCTTCTACAATTATAAGTAAATCATCTCCATCTTTATTAAAAAACAACTTTACAAAACCTTTTGATTTTTTTGGAGAAATACCATGTAAAATAGCATTTTCGATAATGGGTTGAACTAGCAATGTAGGTATAAGAACTTCATTTGTATTTAATTTTTCATCAACAATAATATTATAATCAAATCTATAATTATATCTAACTTGTGTTAATTGAAAATAAAGGTTTAGCATTTTTATTTCTGTTGAAAGTGAAATGTATTGATCTACATTTTCTAGTAATAATCTTAAAAGTTTTGAGAAATTAGAGATATAATCACTTGCTTCTTGTTTATTTCCTTCAGAATAATAGCCTTTTATGGTGTTTAAAGCATTGAAAATAAAATGAGGATTCATTTGTAATCGCAATGCTTTTTGTTCTAAGGCAAGCATTTGATTTTCTAACTTTATATTTTCTCTTTCTAAAAGTAATGTTTTTTTCTCTTTTGTAAATTGTTTGTTTAAATATTTAATACGCAATCTAATAGCAATAATAATGACAGCAATTAAACACACAGAAACAAAAAATAAAAACCACCACTTTTCCCAAAAAGGCTTTAATATATTGAATTCTATCTTTTTTACTTCACTTTTTTTATTAAGTTTATTGATACAATAGACCTCAAATATATAGGCATTTGATGCTAATGATCTATAATTTACTTCTCGTTGACGTGTCCTAGTCCAATTTCCATTATTTAATCTATAATAGAAATCTACATTTCCTTTATCTAAAAAAGAAATAGCATTAAATTCTATTTTAACACTATTTTCTCGGTAATCAATTTGCTGTAATTCTTTGTGTTTGATGATTTTATTATTTACATACAGCTCATCAATTAAAATATTAGGTGTTGGTTTTATCTTTTTTATTTCGTCATTTTTAAAGTAAATTAATTTTTTATCGACTGCCAAATATGTAGTGTCATTTGTAAAATTTACTGCATTAATTTTAGTATTGTTGAACCCTAAATAAGCGTTGTAATTTTCAACAGAAAAGTTGTCTTTTTCAAATTTAATTTTATTAATTCCTTTATTTGTAGCAACTAAATACTCATTATTAGTGATTTTTGTAACTCCGTTTACACTATTGTTATTTAAACCATCTTTAGTAGAAATTTCGTAAAAAACACTGTCTTTTTTTACAACTAAAACTCCTTTAGACCCTGTTGCTATTAAAAGAAATTTATTTTGTTTGTCAAATAGTAAATCATTAACAGAAGATTTTAAATCTTCATTTTTATCGCCCAAAAAGACTAATTTTTTATTTGGCAAATATTTATATAGACCAACATTTGTTCCTAAAAAAATATTACTATTTTCTTTTTCTAAAACATTTGTTCTTCTTTGTAAAATAATTTTTTCATAAACTTTTTTAGTATCAATTAAATTAAAATCACTTTTACCCATCAAGGAAGTAAAACTTGTAGCTAAATAAAGAGAGTCATTTGTAATTAATAGATCATTTAAGTTACTTGAAATCTCATGCTTATTATTTTGTTCAATTTTCATTGTACCGACTTTACCTATCACATACGTCTCATTTTTGGAAAATCGAATTCTACTGATAGCGTCTTTTCGTAAGTTTTTATTTAAACTATAACTTTTAAAAGTGTTCCCTTTTTTTATATAATAATCATTTTTAAACCCACCAAACCAAATTTCATTTTTATTTTTCTTTGCTATTGTATTAATATTTAATTCTTTTTGAAAAATTTTGAGAGATGGTATTAAAAAAACACCACTATTTAATGTAGTTAGCCAATAATTATTGTTTTTATCTTTAGAAAAACTTGTGACTATTTTGTTTTTAAAATAATTACCTTTAATTATGTTATTTTCATACAAAAACAATCCTTTTCTAGTACATAACCATAACCTATTTACATTTTCTATATAAATGTTAATAATTTCTGCATCCTTTGGTAATTTAACAATTGTTTTGGTTTTAGTAGGAAATAGAATTTTTTTTAGAGTATTGTAGTTAGAATAGAATACTTCCTTTTTATGATGAAAGATTCTATAAGGAACTTTAGAGAAACTCGCTTTAATTAACTTGTTATTTTGAGTATTAAAAATACCATCTGAATTTAAAGTATAAAGAGTGTCTTTAAATTTCCACAAGCCAGATGTATGAGAATTATAGCTATTAAAACTTATTAAACTATCTTTTTTATTTATGATTGATATTGTTCCTTTTCTTGAAGAAATGTAAATAGTACTATCAACTTCAAAAAAATTGGATAATAAACTTTTGCTTTTTATCTGTTTTATGATAGAAGAATTTTGATCATTATATATTTTATTGTTATAAATAAAAGAAGGTTTTCCATTTAAAGTAAGTAACCACTTTCTACCCTTATAATCTTCTTTAACATGAAAAATCTCATTATCTGTTAAACCATCTTCTGTATTTAAAAGCGTGAATTTTTTTCCATCAAATTTTATTAGACCAACATCTGAACCAAACCAAGTTGTCCCATCTAAATTATGATATGTAGAATAGATTGTATTTGTTGGTAAACCATCATTAATTGTATAATGTATAGTATAGGGCTCTTGACTTTTAATACCTAGAACTGTAAAGAATAAAAAAAGAAACGAAAGAGTTTTCAAAAATTATATTTTAGTAAAAATAGTAATATAAATTAATTATTCTCTTTTTTAGAATATCAGTTATCAGAATAAAAAAATCATTTATCCTTAAAAAATAATCAAATAATAAACAAAATACTTCACTTGTGTTTATTATGGTAATTGTATTTGATAAAAAATTAATTTTAGATTAAAAAAATACAAACAGTTTATATATATATATGGAGGTTAAATTCAATATTCAAACACAAGTAAAAATAAGCTTTTTAAGTGTCATTTTATTTTTTCTATATCCAATTAATATTCAAGCAGAATTAAATCCTAAAACAAATAATTCAGTTATGTTATCAAATAAAAACGATGCTTGTGATTCAACTTTAAAATCACTAAAAAAATATCTTAGTAAGTTAGAAGAAAAAAAAGTTGCAAACAAAATTACTAGTGGGTCATTTAAGTCTTATATAGCATCTGCTGAGCGTAATCTAACAAGTATTAAGAAAAATTGCCCGGATTTAAATGTATCTGATCAAGAAAATCAATTAAATATTTATAAGTTAGATTTAAAAAATATTGGAGGTTTAGAAGGAGAAAGAGTGTCAAAAATAAGAAAAGGCTACTATGATAAAGCAATAGATAATTTGGTTGCAAATACACATCCTGCTTTCAATGATTTTAAAAAAGCAAAATCACAATTTTTGATATATGCTTTTGAGCATTATAGACATAAAAAACCAACAGATAGTTTTAAATTAATAAGTAAAGCTAAAACTGCTTTTTCTATAATAAATAATGAATACTTAGATTTAGACTTTTCATTAATAAACTCAGAATTACAAAGGTTAGAAAGATTGTTAGAGTCAGAATCAGGGTCTGAAATTACTTTAAAATTGTCAAAAGAAAAAGATAGAAACTATTTTAAAGACACAAACATTCTATGGAATAGTGTTTATACTAGAAGTAATTATCCTCCAGATGGATTGTATGGAGGAGACATGAAAACATTATTTAATAAGTTTAAAACTTTTACAAAGCAAGGTTTTTTAGACAGGGTTAAAGCTTCTAAAGAATCTGGCACTTATCCTGCTGTGCAATATTATGCAGAAACAGTTTTAAATGGTCTTAAAGATTACCCAAGATATATTAATGAGGTTTTAATTAAAGTTTATAAAGCTAGACTAGACGATTTAACAACATTCGGAATCAAAGATGACTCACAAAAAGAACTAGATGTTTTAAATAATGCTAAAACCTTTATTGAATTAGTTTTAAAGTTTGCACCTAATAACCCTATGGCTTCTATATGGTTAAAAGAAGTTCAATCTCAGATTGATAAAAAAACAAGTGGAATTAGTTATGCGAGTAATATGCATAAAAAACATTTAGGTGAAATGTTATTTTCTAGAAAAGAAGTAGTTATTGGTAATGAAAATGAAAGTGATTTTACGACTAGTTTTAAATCTGGAGATTATATTTATGCAACTGTGTATTTATCTTCAAAACTTAGAAAATTAACTGATTCTTACGCAGCTAATGATGTTAAAGTATTAGTAAACGGAGGTATTATAAGTGAGCCAAAAAGTACTGCAGTTTGGGTAACCACACCTATGCAAGAAAAAGAATATTTGCAATTTGCTATTATACCAAGTAATTCATGGAAAGAAAAAAATGGAAAGCTTTATACTGCAAATAAATTAAGAACTCACGAACATATTGTAAATGCATTAATTAATGCAGGTCCATATTCAGGAATAACTCTAAGTGCAGAAGTTTTTTTTAGAGGAACAAATTCAAGTGTAAAAGGTGAGTTTAAAATTGATTTATCTTCTGGAATTGACAATTTAAAGAAAATTGTTTCTAGAGAAGAAAATGATAGGTTAAGTGATGCTAAATTGCCAAAGCCAGGGATGCAAAATTCTAAACTAGCTAAAGAAGCACTTGGTATTATGCAACGTAAAAGTGGAACTTCAAAAACATATACAAAATCAATTATTACTTCAGTAAATTGGGACTATGATAAGAACTGGAATGGAGTAATTTTATCAAGGTCTATTGTTGTAGCATTAGTTTCTAAAGAGCATAATGGTAAATGTATGTACCAGTATTTTAATTTTAAACAACAAGCACAAGGAAGTGGTAATTATAATAAAAATTTAGAATTTGCTGGTGCAGGGCAAAATGTATATCTCTCTTGTAATAATATTAATTAATTTTTTATGATGTCAAATAAAGGTACACCAAAACAACAAAAGAAAATGAAAATCTTCACTTGGATTGCATTTGCAGTGTTATCAATACTATTTGCAATTCTTATAAATATAATAGTTATGCATTAGAGTGAATTTATAAAATAGTACCTTTTAATAAAAATATTTATACTCTAAGTTAACAATGTTTTCTTTTTAATAAAATGTAAACATACTTTTGAAAGAGTTAAGAATACTAGTATTAATTTTTTATGAAACTAAATATGAGTCACTATATCTAGATATGTTTAGAATCGAGATTATAAAAGATAGAGTTAATACATTATATATAAATTACTTTCATTTAGGTTATAATTATCAATTAAAAACATTCAATAAAGACAGTAAGAAAACAAATTTTATAGACTGAGTGTTCCAGATTGGTTACAATGGATAAAAGATAATTAGGCACTCTATTTAAGCTAAAGTGCAAGTTATTTAATATTTAAATAACTACTTTCCGATTATGATTTTTATAGAAATCTTAATTTTTTTTATGAAAACAGATAGTATTCCTAAAACTAGAGTAGAACTAGAACAATGGTTGAAAGATAATTGTTATGGCTATGGGTTATATTACTATAACGTTAATGAAAAAAATCCTGTTTATGAAGGGTATAGTATCGATTATGCTAATGGTGTTTATATATGGTGTTTTTATGATAGAAGTGAAAGCGAAAAAATAAAAAGTTTTAGAAA
>JBGCFX010000275.1:0-4516 GCA_045110395.1 Polaribacter sp. | reverse complement strand
AGGAGAATTCGAAAGAACTCCAGTTCCACAGTCCAAATTAAAAGGATGGAAAAGCTTTATAGGAATGTATGCAGGAGAACATGCAGCTGGTACAGAGTTTATGATTGGTCCTTTGTTTTTAACAGCAGGTGTTAGTGCATTTGATTTGATTATAGGGCTACTTTTAGGAAATTTATTAGCAGTTTTAAGCTGGCGTTTTTTAACAGCAGAAATAGCTGTTAAAAATAGATTAACATTATATTTTCAACTAGAAAAAATATGTGGAAAAAAATTGGTAACAGGTTACAATCTTGCTAATGGAATTTTATTTTGCTTTTTAGCAGGTTCTATGATTACAGTTTCTGCAACTGCTGTTGGTATTCCTTTTGATATGCCAATGCAAAAGTTAGATGATACACTTCCTAATGGAATGACTTGGGTAATAATTGTAATAGCAATTGGTGCTGTAATCTCTATAATTGCAGCAAGAGGTTATGATACTGTAACAAAAGCAGCAAATTGGATGTCGCCAATTATAGTTATTGCATTTATTGCATGTGGTATTGTTGCATTAAATCAATTAGGTGTAGATAGTATTGATAAGTTTTGGGCAATTTGGGGTGAAGGTGGAGAGCCTTTTCCTGGACAAACAAAATTTACATTTTGGCATGTAGTAATCTGGTCTTGGTTTGCTAATGGTGCTATGCATATTGGTATGTCAGATTTATCTGTTTTTAGATTTGCAAAAGAAGCAAAAGCAGGTTGGACAACAGCTGCAGGAATGTATGTGGGACATTATATGGCTTGGATAGCTGCAGCATTATTATATGCTGTATATTTAAAATCTCCAGAAGCATTATCTTTCTTAAATGATGGAAATGCACCACCAGTTGCACCTGGACCAATGGCTTATAATGCAATTGGAGTTTTCGGAATTATAGCAGTAGTTTTAGCAGGTTGGACAACAGCAAATCCAACAATATATAGAGCAGGTTTAGCATTTCAGGCAATACTACCAGAATTATCTACTGCAAAGGTTACTATTTTAGCTGGTGCTATAGCGACTATTGCTGGTTTATTTCCTGCATTTGCAATGAAATTATTAGGTTTTGTAGCCTTATATGGATTTATTTTATCTCCATTTGGTGCCATCATTGCTTTTGAACATTTCTTTCATAAAAAATGGGGTATTACAAAAAATTATGCAGAAGTGGCTGGTTTGCAGGTAAATAAAGCTGTTCTTTTTGCTTGGGCCATTAGTTTTGGTTTATTTTATTTTATCTCTTTGCAATTTGATGTTTTCTTATCATTTGTAACCTTACCTTCTTGGTTGTTATGTGGGTTTTTATTTATGGTTTTTAGTAAGCAGTTTCAAAAAAATAATAAAAATTAAATAGTTGTTTTGAGAAAATTAAAGATTTCATTTAAAATATTGTTTTTAGTATCAAGGATTCCTTTTGAATTAACAAAAGGAAAAAAGAGAAGAATTAAGAAGCAAATAAAAAAATATTTTTTAAAAAATTGAAATATTAATCTCTAGAAATCTTTTAGTAGAGATATAGCATAAAAAATTAAGCATATCCATATTATATTATTTAATAAGTTATAACTATAAAATATAAAATCCATCCTTATCTCAGGACATCACAGGTTATACTTTAATTTTCTATTTAATATATTTGTTTTGTGTACTTTTATTATCTTATCACAAATGAGTATTTATCTTCAATTGTAAGTAATACAAATAAATTTAAAATATTAAATAACAGAACAGGATGAACAAAAATGAATTTTTATTAACTATAAATAGCGAAAACAATATTCCTAAATATCAACAAGTAGTAAATGCAATTAATAACGCTATTGCAGAAAATTACTTTCAAAAAGGAGATGCTTTACCATCAGTTAATAAAATGTCTAGTTCTACTAAACTTTCTAAAGATACTGTTTTTAGAGCGTATACAATATTAAAAGAAAATGGTTCTATAGATTCTGTACCCAATAAAGGTTATTATGTAGCTAATGATATAAAAAAAGTGCTGTTATTATTAGATACCTTTAAAGCTTATAAAGAAGTTGTTTATCATGCTTTTGTGAAAAATTTGCCAGAAAATATTGAAACTGATATGCAATTTCATCACTACAATATAGAAAATTTTAAAGTGATATTAGAGAATAGTAAAGGAAAATATTACAAGTATGTAATTATGCCATTTAATCATAAAGAAGTGCCAATTGCATTATCTGTTATAGACAATGATAAACTATTATTATTAGATTGGAATGTTCATTCTAATAAAAGCAATAATTATGTGTTTCAGGATTTTGGAAAAGCTTTTTATATGGCTTTAGAAGAAGCGTTAAATCCTTTAAAAAAATATAAAGAGATTGTTTTTTTGTATCCAGATTTTACTTTTCATCCAAAAGAAACTGTAACTTATTTTAAGAAATTCTGTTTGATGTACCGTTTTAAGAGTCAACTAATTACAAATCCAAATTCTTTCAAAATTAAAAGCGGAAATGCTTACATAAGTATAAGCGATAGAATGCTTGGTAAATTTTTAGAGCAGTGTAGAGTAAAAGATTTAGAGCCTGGGAAAGATATAGGATTTTTATCTTATAATGAAACCCCAATGAAAAAATTTATTTATAAAGGAATTTCTGTTGTTTCAACGGATTTTGCAGAAATTGGAAACAAAGCTGCAGAGTTTGTTATGAGTAATAATCCTATGCAGTATTACGTGCCAACAAAATTAACTTTAAGGGAGTCTTTGTAATGAATTACTATTTAGGTATAGATGTTGGAAGTTCATCCATTAAAGTAGCGTTAGTAGAAATCGAATCCGGTAAAAGTATAGGAGTAGTTCAAGAACCAAAAGAAGAAATGGGTATGTTCGCACAAAAAAATGGTTGGGCAGAGCAAGAACCTTTAGATTGGTGGTTAAATATTTGTAATGCAATTAAAAGCATACAAAAACAGTATAATGTAGACAAAACTCAAATAAAAGGTATTGGTATTTCTTATCAAATGCACGGTTTGGTTTTGGTGGATAAAGAAGGAAACCCCCTAAGAAAATCTATAATTTGGTGAGATAGTAGAGCTGTAGAAATAGGGAACAACGCATTTGCAGAAATTGGCGAAGAAAAATGTGCCACGCAATTATTAAACTCACCAGCAAACTTTACAGCTTCCAAATTAAAATGGGTAAAAGAAAACGAGCCAGATATTTATAATCAGGTTTATAAATTTATGTTGCCTGGAGATTTTATCGCTTATAAATTTTCAAACCAAATAAATACTACTATTTCCGGACTTTCAGAAGGCATTTTTTGGGATTTCAAAAAAGATACAATTGCAGATTTCTTATTTGAGTATTATGGAATCGACCCTTCATTAGTGCCTAATATTGTAGATACTTTTAGTTTACAATCTCAAGTTGACGAAAAAGGAGCAACAGAAAGCGGATTAGTAATAGGAACTCCAATTTTTTATAGAGCAGGTGATCAACCCAATAACGCATTATCTTTAAACGTATTTAACCCTGGAGAAGTTGCTGCAACAGGTGGAACATCTGGAGTTGTGTATGCAGTTACAGAAAGTTTATCAGCCAAAGAAAGCTCAAGGGTAAATAATTTTGCACACGTAAACTATAAAAAAGGAGCAGAAGCAAGAATTGGTAAATTATTGTGTATTAATGGTGCAGGAATTCAATATCGTTGGTTGCTAAATAATTTAGCAGTTTCTTCTTATGAAGAAATGAATAATATAGCATCAGAAATCCCTGTAGGTTCAGATGGAGTTTGTTTAATTCCTTTTGGTAATGGAGCAGAACGTATGCTAAACAATAAAGAAATTGGTACACGAATCGTAAATATGAACCTGAATAATCATCACAAAGGACATATGTGCAGAGCAGCTTTAGAAGGTATAGCTTTCTCTTTTGTCTACGGAATGGAAATTCTAAAATCAGATGGAATTCAGCCAACAGTAATCAGAGCAGGAAATGATAATTTATTTCGTTCAGAAATTTTTGCAAACACAGTAGCCACTTTAATTGCCCAAGAAATAGAAATTTACAACACCACAGGTGCAATTGGAGCAGCAAGAGCAGCAAACTTGCATAAAGGAGATTTTGAATCTTTCAGTAAAGCAATTATGGACAATGATCACGTAATGACATTTATGCCTTTTAAAGACAAAAAACCATATTTAGAGGCATATAACAATTGGAAAAAAGAATTAGAATTAATTTTAAATAAATAGTTTTTGGGCGTTCCCTAAAAAGGTCGGGCTTTACGCACTCGCTTTTTTTACTTAAAAAAGTAAAAAAGAGCTCAAACATATGCTTCAATCCCTAACGCAAAAGCAACAGAGATAACAATTACACAATTAAACACATAAACAACTATACATTTATCAAAATGGAATATTTTAAAGGAATCGAAAAAATACAATTCGAAGGAAAAGAGTCAGACAATCCATTGGCATTTAAATACTACAATCCAGATCAAGTAGTCGCAGGAAAAACAATGCGTG
>JBGCFX010000274.1:0-8622 GCA_045110395.1 Polaribacter sp. | reverse complement strand
TCTGGTCCAACAACAATTACAGAACGTGCTGAATAATCTACACGTTTTCCTAATAAATTCTGACGGAAACGTCCTTGTTTACCTTTTAATGAATCTGATAAAGATTTTAAAGGTCTGTTAGATTCTGTTTTTACTGCTGATGATTTACGTGTGTTATCAAATAAAGAATCTACAGATTCTTGTAACATACGTTTTTCGTTACGTAAAATAACTTCAGGAGCTTTTATCTCTACTAATCTTTTTAAACGATTGTTTCTGATAATAACTCTTCTATATAAATCATTCAAATCTGAAGTTGCAAAACGACCACCATCTAAAGGAACTAAAGGTCTTAATTCTGGTGGAATTACAGGCACAGCCTTCATAATCATCCACTCAGGATTATTCTCTCTATTCTTTTGAGAATCTTTAAATGCTTCAACAACATTTAAACGTTTTAATGCTTCAGTCTTACGTTGTTTAGACGTTTCTGTATTTGCTTTGTGTCTTAATTCAAAAGATAAAGACTCTAAATCGATACGAGCTAATAAATCTATTAAACACTCTGCCCCCATTTTAGCTATAAACTTATTTGGGTCAGAATCGTCTAAATATTGATTTTCTTGTGGAAGTTCATCAGCTATATCTAAGTATTCTTCTTCCGTTAAGAAATCCATTTTTTGTAATGGTTCTCCTTCAGGATTTTTAGCAATACCTGGCTGAATTACTACGTATCTTTCGTAATAAATAATCATATCTAACTTTTTAGATGGCAAACCTAATAGGTATCCCATTTTGTTAGGTAATGATCTAAAGTACCAAATATGAGCAACAGGTACAACTAAATTAATGTGACCAACTCTATCTCTACGTACTTTCTTTTCTGTTACTTCTACACCACATCTATCACAAACGATACCTTTGTAGCGTATTCTTTTGTACTTTCCACAAGCACATTCGTAATCCTTTACAGGACCAAAAATACGCTCACAAAATAAACCATCTCTTTCTGGTTTATGCGTACGATAATTTATAGTTTCTGGTTTTAAAACTTCACCTTTAGAAATTTCTAAAATAGCTTCTGGTGATGATAAACCAATTGAAATTTTATTAAACTTTTTTACAGTGTACTTTTCTTGCTTTCTTGCCATATCTTTTAATAAGTATTCAGTTGGCAGTATTCAGTTTTCAGTAGTATAAGACTACTGAAAACTGGTTACTGAAAAAATTTATTCTTCTAATCTAACGTCTAATCCTAAACCTTTCAGTTCATGCATTAATACATTAAATGATTCTGGTAAACCTGGTTCTGGCATAGCTTCACCTTTTACAATACTTTCGTATGTTTTAGCTCTACCCATTACATCATCAGATTTTACAGTTAAGATTTCTCTTAAGATACTTGATGCACCATATGCTTCAAGTGCCCAAACTTCCATCTCTCCAAAACGTTGACCACCAAATTGAGCTTTACCTCCTAATGGTTGTTGCGTAATTAAAGAATAAGGACCAATAGAACGCGCGTGCATTTTATCTTCAATCATGTGTCCTAACTTAATCATATAAATGATACCAACAGTTGCTGGTTGATCGAAACGTTTTCCTGTTCCTCCATCAGATAAATAAGTATGTCCGAATCTTGGTACACCTGCATCATCAGTAATTTCATTGATTTGGTCTAAAGATGCTCCATCAAAAATTGGTGTTGCATATTTAGTTCCTAATTTTTGACCTGCCCAACCAAGAACAGTTTCATAAATTTGACCAATGTTCATACGAGATGGAACACCTAATGGATTTAAAACGATATCTACTGGAGTTCCGTCTTCTAAGAAAGGCATATCTTCTGCTCTTACAATACGAGCAACAATACCCTTATTTCCATGACGACCTGCCATTTTATCACCTACTTTTAACTTACGTTTTTTAGCAATGTAAACTTTAGCTAGTTTTAAAATTCCTGCTGGCAATTCATCACCAACTGATATTGTAAATTTTTGACGTCTTAAAGAACCTTGTAAATCGTTTACTTTGATTTTGTAGTTGTGAACTAATTCTCCTACGAAACCATTTAATTCTTTATCAGTTGTCCAAGAGCCTGTTAAGTGAACGTAATCATCTACAGAATTTAACATTTTAAGTGTGTATTTTTTACCTTTTGGTAAAACTTCTTCTCCTAAATCGTTAAATACTCCTTGAGATGTTTTTCCGCTAATTAATGTGAATAATTTTTCAATTAATTCATCTTTTAAACCTTCAAACTTCCCAACAAATGAAGCTTCTAAAGTAGCTACTGCTTCTTTGTCTCTTAATCTCTTATTCTTATCTTTTACAGCTCTTCTAAATAATTTCTTGTCTATTACTACACCTCTTAAAGATGGAGAAGCTTTTAATGATGCATCTTTTACATCACCAGCTTTATCACCAAAAATTGCACGTAATAATTTTTCTTCTGGAGTTGGATCAGATTCTCCTTTTGGTGTAATTTTACCAATTAAAATATCACCAGGATTTACTTCTGCTCCAATTCTTATCATTCCATTTTCATCTAAATCTTTGGTAGCTTCTTCAGAAACGTTAGGAATATCATTAGTTAACTCTTCAGTTCCTAACTTTGTATCTCTAACATCTAAAGAATACTCATCAATATGAATAGATGTGAATATATCTTCACGAACAACTTTTTCTGAAATTACGATTGCATCCTCAAAGTTATACCCTTTCCAAGGCATAAAGGCTACTTTCATATTTCTACCTAAAGCTAATTCTCCTTTTTGTGTTGCATAACCTTCACAAAGAACTTGTCCTTCTGTAACTCTATCACCAGATTCTACAATTGGTTTTAGGTTGATAGACGTTCCTTGATTGGTTTTTCTAAATTTAATTAAGTTGTAAGAAACTTCATCAGAATCAAAACTTACAAGTTTTTCTTCATCTGTTCTATCATACTTAATTGTAATTTTATTCGCATCTACATAAGTTACTGAACCATTTCCTTCTGCGTTGATTAGAATTCTTGAATCTTTTGCAACTCGACGCTCTAAACCTGTACCAACAATTGGCGATTCTGGGCGTAATAAAGGAACTGCTTGACGCATCATGTTTGATCCCATCAAGGCTCTGTTTGCATCATCATGTTCTAAAAATGGAATTAAAGATGCAGAGATTGATGCAATTTGATTTGGTGCAACATCCATATAATTAATCGCATCTGGATTAACAACAGGGAAATCTCCTTCTTCTCTTGCAATAACTCTATCTAAAACAATAGCCCCATCTTCTTTCAATTCTAGATTAGATTGGGCAATTTTCATACCTTCTTCTTCTTCAGCACTTAAATAAATTGGTTCATCTACTGCTACAATACCATTATCAACTTTTCTATATGGAGTTTCAATAAAACCTAAGTTATTCACTTTTGCAAATACTGCTAAAGATGAAATCAAACCAATATTTGGTCCCTCAGGAGTTTCAATTGGACATAAACGACCATAATGCGTATAATGTACATCACGAACCTCAAAACCTGCTCTTTCTCTAGATAAACCACCTGGTCCTAATGCAGATAATCTACGCTTGTGTGTAATCTCTGCTAATGGATTCGTTTGATCCATAAATTGAGATAATTGGTTGGTACCAAAGAAAGAATTAATTACAGATGATAATGTTTTAGCGTTTATTAAATCAATTGGCGTAAATACTTCGTTATCACGTACATTCATACGTTCACGAATTGTTCTTGCCATTCTTGCTAAACCAACACCAAACTGACCTGCTAACTGTTCTCCAACTGTTCTTACACGTCTGTTTGATAAATGATCAATATCATCTACTTCTGCCTTAGAATTGATTAACTCAATTAAATATTTAATAATTGTTATAATATCTAATTTAGTTAATACCTTCTGATCAATTGGTTCATTTAATTGAAGCTTGGTATTCATTCTAAAACGACCAACCTCTCCTAAATTATATCTTTGTTCAGAAAAGAATAACTTATCTATAATACCTCTTGCAGTCTCTTCATCTGGCGGTTCTGCATTACGTAATTGTCTATAAATATGCTCTACTGCTTCTTTTTCAGAATTTGTAGGATCTTTCTGTAAAGTATTATGAATAATCGCATAATCTGCCATATCGTTATCTACTTTGTGTAGTAAAACGGTTTTAGCACCAGCTTCTATTATTTCATCAATATGTTCTTTTTCTAAAATTGTATCACGATCAAAAATAATTTCATTTCTTTCTATTGTTACAACTTCTCCAGTATCTTCATCAACAAAATCTTCGTGCCAAGTTTTTAAAACTCTAGCAGCTAATTTACGACCTAATACTTTTTTTAATCCAGCTTTAGAAACTTTTACTTCTTCTGCAAGGTCAAAAATCTCTAAAATATCTTTATCTCTTTCAAAACCAATGGCTCTGAATAATGTTGTTACTGGTAATTTTTTCTTTCTATCAATGTAAGCATACATTACTTGATTGATATCAGTAGCAAATTCTATCCAAGACCCTTTAAAAGGAATTACTCTTGCAGAATATAGCTTAGTTCCATTTGCATGGAATGATTGTCCAAAGAATACTCCAGGAGATCTGTGTAATTGAGAAACTACAACTCTTTCTGCTCCATTGATTACGAATGTACCAGAGTTTGTCATATAAGGAATAGTTCCTAAATAAACATCTTGTACAATAGTTTCGAAATCTTCGTGTTCTGGATCTGTACAATACAATTTTAGACGTGCTTTTAAAGGCACACTGTGTGTAAGACCTCTTTCTATACATTCTTGAATAGAATATCTTGGTGGGTCTACAAAGTAGTCTAAAAATTCTAATACAAATTGATTTCTTGTATCTGTAATTGGAAAGTTATCCATAAAGGTTTTGTACAAACCTTCTTCGCCTCTTTCTTCTGCTTTAGTTTGAAGTTGGAAAAAATCTTGGAAAGATTTTACCTGAATATCCAAAAAATCTGGATATTCTTTTATCATTTGAGAAGTTGCGAAGTTGATTCTTTCAGTAGTGTTTTTCGTTGCCAAAAGAGAATATTTTTTTGATTAAAATCTAAATAAAATAAAAAACGAATATATACACAAAATGGTTTAGGTCTAAAAAAGCTAATTTTTAGTACCTAAACCTAAATTTGTTTCCTGCTAAATACTAAGACTTAGTCAGGAGTTGTAGCTTACTTAAGCTCTACTTCAGCTCCAGCTTCTTCTAAAGATTTTTTAAGACCTTCTGCCTCATCTTTAGATACACCTTCTTTAACTGCTGCAGGCGCGCTATCTACGATACCTTTTGCTTCTTTTAATCCTAAACCAGTTAATTCTTTAACTAATTTTACAACTGCTAATTTAGAACCACCAGCTGCTGTTAATATAACATCAAACTCAGTTTGCTCATCTGCTGCATCTTCACCACCTGCTGCTGGCCCAGCTACTGCAACTGCTGCTGCTGCTGGCTCAATACCATACTCATCTTTTAATATAGTCGCTAATTCATTAACTTCTT
Organism: Polaribacter sp.; assembly: GCA_045110395.1. Classification (GTDB taxonomy): domain Bacteria; phylum Bacteroidota; class Bacteroidia; order Flavobacteriales; family Flavobacteriaceae; genus Polaribacter. The sequence continues at coordinate 3,132 of JBGCFX010000274.1, read as the reverse complement.
TTACTGTTAAGTTAACTAACTGTTCTGCGAAATCTTTTAATTCTGCCATTTTAATTGTTTTTAAAAATTTTGTTTATTTTAGTTTATTTGTGCGCGTAATTATTTTTCAGATAATGTTTTGATAATACCTGAAAGTGTTTGTCCACCTGATTGTAATGCCGAAATAACATTTTTAGCTGGTGATTGTAATAACCCAATGATTTCTCCAATTAATTCTTCTCTAGACTTAATGTCTACTAAAGCATCTAATTGATCATCTCCAATATAAACAGATTCTTCTGCAAATGCACCTTTTAAAATTGGTCTATCTTTAGTTTTCTTTCTGAATTCTTTGATTAATTTTGCTGGAGCATTTGCTGCTTCAGAAATCATCATTGAAGTATTACCTTTTAATGTTGTTGGTAAGTCTCCAAATTCTTTATCTGAAGCTTCCATTGCTTTTGCAAGTAATGTATTTTTAACAACTGACAACTGAACCCCTGCTTTAAAACAAGCTCTTCTTAAATTAGAAGTAGTTTGTGCATCCAGTCCAGAAATATCTGCTAAATACAAAGTATTTGTGTCTGCTAATACTGCTGTTAAATCTTGTATTACTTGTGATTTCTCTTCTCTAGTCATAATTATAAGTTTTAACGTATTAAACAGTTTTTACTTCAACAGCAATACTAGGACTCATAGTACTAGACATAAAAACGCTTTTTACATACGTTCCTTTTGCAGTTGTAGGTTTCAGTTTAAGAATTGTTTGTATTAATTCGTTTGCATTTTCTTCAATTTTCTTAGCATCAAAAGATACTTTTCCAATTGCAGCGTGAACGATACCAGTTTTATCAACTTTAAAATCGATTTTACCAGCTTTAACATCTGTAACAGCTTTTGCAACATCCATTGTTACAGTACCAGTTTTTGGGTTAGGCATTAAACCTCTTGGTCCTAAAACTCTACCTAAAGGTCCTAGTTTACCCATCACACTTGGCATTGTAATAATTACATCTACATCAGTCCATCCTCCTTTAATTTTCTGAAGGTATTCATCTAATCCAACATAATCTGCACCAGCTGCTGTAGCTTCTGCTTCTTTATCTGGAGTTACTAATGCTAAAACTTTTACATCTTTACCAGTTCCGTGAGGTAATGTTACTACACCTCTAACCATTTGATTAGCCTTACGTGGATCTACTCCTAAACGAATTGCTAAATCTACTGAAGCATCAAACTTTACATTGGTAATGTCTTTGACTAGCGATGAAGCTGCTGCTAAATCATAAGATTTAGAGCTATCTACTTTTGCGTAAGCTTCTTTTTGCTTTTTTGTTAATTTTGCCATTTTACTACTTTTTATAAAGTTTATGCTGGTGCACTACCTTTTACTGTTAATCCCATAGAACGTGCTGTACCTGCAATCATACGCATTGCTGAAGAAATTTCAAAGGCATTTAAATCTACCATTTTATCTTCTGCAATTACTTTAATTTGATCCCAAGTAACTGATGCTACTTTTTTCCTGTTTGGTTCTCCTGAACCTTTTTTAATTTTGGCCGCTTCTAGTAACTGAACTGCTGCAGGAGGAGTTTTTACGACGAAATCAAATGATTTGTCTTTGAAAACAGTAATAACAACAGGCAAAACTTTACCTTGTTTGTCTTGCGTTCTTGCATTAAACTGTTTACAGAACTCCATAATGTTAACACCAGCAGCTCCTAAAGCGGGTCCAACCGGCGGCGATGGATTCGCTGCGCCTCCCCTTACTTGTAACTTAACTACTTTACTAACTTCTTTTGCCATTTTAAAAATGTTTAATGATTTATTTTAATTTGGAAGCATCAAAATAAATCGGTATCTATAATTTGTGTAACAACTATATCTTTTCTACTTGCATATAACTTAATTCTAAAGGTGTTTTTCTTCCGAAAATTTTCACCATTACTTCAAGTTTACGCTTTTCTTCGTTTACTTTTTCAATAGTTCCATCAAATCCGTTAAAAGGACCATCTACAACTTTTACTGTTTCTCCTATATTAAAAGGAATTGCAATATTTTCATCTTGAACAGAGAGCTCATCAACTTTACCTAACATTCTGTTTACTTCAGATTTTCTCATAGGAACAGGTTCACCACCTTTTGTTTCACCTAAAAAACCGATTACACCAGTAATTGCTTTTATTACGTGAGGAACCTCTCCTGAAAGATTAGCCTCTACCATAATGTAACCTGGGAAATAAACTCTTTCTCTGTTAACTTTTTTTCCGTTTCTAATTTGAACAACTTTTTCAGTTGGAACAATAACCTGACTTACATAATCAGACAATCCTACTCTAGAAATTTCTGTTTCTATGTAAGCTTTCACTTTATTTTCTTGCCCACCAATGGCTCTAACAACATACCATTTCATTACTGAATCAGCCATAATTTATTTCTTAAAATAATTTGAAAAAGTTATCTAATCCAGTTTGAAAAACGTAATCTATACCAGCGACTGCTAATGCGAATATAATTGTAAAAACAGCTACAGTAACAGTTGTTTTCTGAGCATCCTCTTTAGATATCCAAGTCATATGATTACTTAACTCGTCAAAAGAATCTTTGATATATTGTATAAAGTTCATCTTACTTATTTTGTTTTGCACGGATTGAGGGACTCGAACCCCCGACACCTGGTTTTGGAGACCAGTGCTCTACCAACTGAGCTAAACCCGTCTCTATTATTTATTCATAAAGGCGTCACGCTTTTAGCGTGACACCTTATGATTTATCATTAATTAATAAACTAATTTATATTAGTCTAATAATTCCGTTACCTGACCAGCTCCAACCGTTCTACCACCTTCACGGATTGCAAAACGCAAACCAACATTTAACGCAATTGCTTGAATTAAGTCTACAGTAATTGTTAAGTTATCTCCTGGCATTACCATTTCAACCCCTGAAGGCAAATTAATAGTACCTGTTACATCTGTAGTTCTTACATAGAACTGAGGACGATAGTTGTTATGGAATGGAGTGTGACGTCCACCTTCTTCTTTCTTAAGAACGTAAACCTCAGCTTTAAATTTTGCATGTGGAGTTACAGAAGCTGGCTTACAAATTACCATCCCTCTCTTAATATCTTCTTTAGCAACACCTCTTAACAAG
>JBGCFX010000273.1:0-2878 GCA_045110395.1 Polaribacter sp. | reverse complement strand
TTTGCTGTGTTTATTTAATTCCATTTACTGTTTTGTTCAATTCTTTGACTAAATTATTATATTTCTGTGTTTTTGTTGCATAAAACGCAATACTATTCTTTAAATTCAGGTGTTAAAAAAAACACCTAAAAAACTGTTTATTAGCTATTTGAACCCTTTTTATTATGATACTCAATCATTGAAAAAAATGCAATAAAAAAACCTTCCAAATTATTGGAAGGTTCGTTTATAAAATTATAAATATCACTTCCTTATCAACTCGTAATAATTACGATGACTATTAAAATAGAAATAATATTTAAAGATTGTTTTTTCATTTGAATTACAATTCATCTGTTTTTCGATAAAAATCGAAAAGCGTTTTTTAAATAATTGTACTTTGTCCTGCGTGAATATTGATAAAATTAAGATTACTATCTTCTTGATTTAAGATATAATCTGCAATAAAATCGCCAACTTTAGAGGTTTTTGCAGGATATTTATTTTTACCTCTAATATCTTCTGTGGTAATATTTAAGTCTAAAGATTTTTCTACAGCTCTCTCAATTGCATCTGCTTCTTCCAGTAAACCTAAATGTTCTAAAAGCATTGCTGCAGATAGAATTGATGCTAAAGGATTTGCAATATCTTTGCCTTTTGCTTCAGAAAAAGTACCATGAACTGGTGCAAATAATGCATTTTTATTTCCTATAGAAGAGGATGCTAATAAACCTATTGAGCCTGAAATTACACTTGCTTCATCAGAAAAAATATCTCCAAATAAGTTGTCTGTAAGAATTACATCAAACTTTTTGGGTTTTAAAATTAGCTTCATTGCTGCATTATCTGCATACAAATACTCTAACTCTACATCTTTGTATTCTTTTGCTATTTCTGTAACTGTTTTCCTCCATAATCTGGAGGTTTCTAAAACATTAGATTTATCTATTAAAGTTACTTTTTTCTTTCTACTTTGGGCTGCTTTAAATGCTAAATGAGTGATTCTGGTAATTTCTTCTACTGAGTAAGAAGAAACATCATAAGCAGTTTTACCATCTTTGCTTAGTTCTTTTTTACCAAAGTAAATACCTGCTGTTAATTCTCTAAAAATAACAATATCTGTTCCTTTAATTATTTCTCTTCTTAATGGTGAGTTTTTAATTAATTGATCATAGGCTTTTACTGGGTTTATATTGCAAAAAAGGTCTAACTCTTTTCTTAAATTTAATAAACCTTGTTCTGGTCTTATTCTTAATGACGGGTCTTTATCATATTTTGGATCGCCAATTGCGCCAAATAAGATTGCATCTGCTTTTTTGCAAATTTCTATTGTTTTTTCAGGTAAAGGATTTCCAGATTCTTCAATGGCACAAGCTCCCATTTGAGCTTCTTTATATAAAAATATATGGTCATACACTTCTGCTACAGCATCTAAAGCTTTTTTTGCTTGATTGGTTACTTCTGGCCCAATACCATCTCCAGGAATTACTGCAATTGTATATTTCATTTTTTTAATCTGAAAATTGTTATCTTATCAAAGGTAGCTATTTCTCTTAAATGATTACATCAAAATTAATAACTACCTATGAAGACAAAGTATTTTTGTTTGGTTTTATTTTTATGCGACAGCTATTTTAGAAACTTTATTCACTTTTTTCATAATTGCATGAATGTCTTCATCTTTTACCTCTTTTTGTTTGTCTGCAACATTTAAAAACTCTGTGTAAGCTGTATCTAATTGTACTTTGGTTAACTCATAACCAATTTTTTTAGCTCTATATGCCAAAGCTGCTCTACCACTTCTTGCTGTTAAAACAATGGCGCTTTCTGTAACTCCAACATCTTCAGGATCCATAATTTCATATGTTTCTCTGTTTTTTATGACTCCATCTTGATGAATTCCAGAACTATGTGCAAAAGCATTTGCACCTACTATTGCTTTATTTGGTTGCACAGGCATTCCCATACTTTCACGAACCATAATACTTGTATCGTACAATAATTTTGTATTGATAGAGGTTTCTAAATTTAGATATGGATGTTGTTTTAGCACCATTACAACTTCTTCTAAAGCTGTATTTCCTGCTCTTTCTCCTATACCATTAATTGTACATTCTATTTGACGAGCTCCATTTATAACTCCAGAAATTGAGTTTGCAGTTGCCATTCCTAAATCATTATGACAATGACAAGAAAGAATTACATTTTCGATTCCTTTTACATTTTCACGCAAATATTTCATTTTTGCTCCATATTCTTCTGGTAAACAATATCCAGTTGTATCAGGAATGTTTAAAACTGTTGCCCCAGCTTTTATGACTGCTTCACAAACTCTTGCTAAATATTCATTATCTGTTCTACCTGCATCTTCTGCATAAAACTCTATATCTTCTACAAAAGATTTTGCGTATGAAACTGCTTTCACAGCTCTCTCTATAACTGCTTCTCTTGAAGAGTTAAATTTGAATTTTATATGAGAATCACTAGTACCAATACCTGTATGAATTCTTGGATGTTTTGCATATTTTAAAGCTTCTGCAGCAACTTTAATATCGTTTTCTACAGCTCTTGTTAAACCACAAACAGTTGCGTTTTTTACAATTTTCGCAATTTCTGATACCGAATTAAAATCTCCAGGACTAGAAACAGGAAAACCAGCTTCTATAACATTTACACCCAACAAATCTAATCTTTCTGCAATCACTAATTTTTGCTTAGTATCTAACTTACAACCAGGAACTTGCTCTCCATCTCTTAGTGTTGTATCAAAAATTTGTACTTGATTATTTTGCATAATTTCTGTAAAGATTATTTTATTAATACTCAAATATATTTAATGTGATAAAAATAAATAGTTACTTTTACCATTCTGTACGATTTCTAATTTCATCAAAAAAAA
>JBGCFX010000272.1:0-5160 GCA_045110395.1 Polaribacter sp. | reverse complement strand
GATTTAGCAGGACAAAGAATAGCAACTTCTTATCCAGAAACTGTGAAAAAGTTTCTAAAAGAACAAAATATTGATGCTCAATTGCATAAAATTAATGGTTCTGTAGAAATTGCTCCAAATATTGGTTTAGCAGACGGAATTTGTGACATCGTTTCAAGTGGTTCAACATTATTTAAAAATGGCTTAAAAGAAATTGAAGTTCTATTAGAGTCTGAAGCAGTTTTAGCAGTTTCTCCTGCAATTACTGATGAGAGAATGGCTATTTTAAATAAAATTCAGTTTAGAATTCAATCTGTTTTAAAAGGAAGAAATTCTAAGTACATTCTATTAAATGCACCAAATGATAAATTACAGAGTATATTAAAATTATTGCCAGGAATGAGAAGTCCCACAGTTTTGCCTTTGGCAGAAAAAGGTTGGAGTTCTGTGCACACAGTAATCAACAAGAATGAGTTTTGGGAAATTATAGACGAATTAAAAGCAAATGGTGCAGAAGGTATTTTAGTTTGCCCAATTGAAAAAATGGTGCTTTAATTTTTTTTGGGCGTTTTAACAGGCTTTTCGCACTCGCTTTTTTTCAGAAAAAGAAAAAAGAGCTCAAACAAATGCTACAATCCCTAACGCTCAAGCAACTTTACAAGAGAATAGAATTATGAAAACAATTATAAATCCATTAAAAAAAGATTGGGCTAAAATCTTAAAGAGACCAACAAAAACTGTTGATGACATAGAAAATACTGTTAATCAGATTTTTGATGATGTTCAAAAAAATGGAGATAAAGCTGTAAATAAATACACACAATTATTTGATGGTATTTCTTTAAACAATAATTTAGTTTCAGATACTGAAATAAAAAATGCAATATCATTAGTTTCTGAGGAATTAAAGTCTGCAATAAATTTAGCAAAAGAAAATATTACCAGTTTTCATAGAGCACAAAAAACGGAAAAAGTTTATGTAGAAACTAAAAGTGGTATAGAATGTTGGCAAGAAAAAAGACCAATTCAAAAAGTAGGATTGTATATTCCTGGAGGAACTGCACCATTATTTTCAACAGTTTTAATGTTAGCAGTTCCTGCACAAATAGCAGGTTGTAAAGAAATTGTATTATGTTCTCCACCAAATAAAGAAGGTAAAATTCATCCAGCAATTTTGTATGCTGCTAATTTATGTGGTGTTACAAAAATTATTAAAGTTGGTGGCATTCAAGCCATTGCAGGATTCACTTTTGGTACAAAAACAATTCCACAGGTTTATAAAATATTTGGACCAGGAAATCAATTTGTAACAGTCGCAAAACAACTTTCTACTAAATTTGGAGTTGCTATAGATATGCCTGCAGGACCAAGTGAATTGTTAGTAGTTGCAGACGATTCTGCAAATGCGAGTTTTGTAGCTTCAGATTTATTAAGTCAGGCAGAACATGGCACAGATAGCCAGGTAATTTTGGTATCAACATCAAAAGAATTAATTAATAAAGTTGAAATTGAGCTAAAAAAACAAATCTTAGACTTACCAAGGGTTGATATCGCTACAAAAGCAATTGAAAATTCAAAATCTATCTTTGTTGAAAATGATGAAATAGCTCTAGATTTAATTAACGAATATGGTCCAGAACATTTTATTGTTTGTACAAAAAAGAATGAATATTATGTTGATAATATAGAAAATGCTGGTTCAGTTTTTATTGGAAATTATACTCCAGAAAGTGCAGGAGATTATGCTTCAGGAACCAACCATACATTGCCAACAAACGGATTTAGCAAAGCATATTCAGGTGTTAATTTAGACAGTTTTACTAAAAGTATTACGTTTCAAAAAATATCTAAAGAAGGGATCCAGAATATTGGAAAATCAATAGAATTAATGGCAGAAGCAGAAGGTTTGCAGGCACATAAAAATGCTGTTACTTTAAGGCTAAAAAAATTACAATAATAATGTAACGAAAACTCCTTTTTTGGAGTCTTTAAAGTATGAAAACACACTTTAACATCGACAAATTTACAAGAGAGAATATAAAATCTCTTCAGCCATATTCATCTGCAAGAGATGAATATAAAGACGCAAATTCAGAAGAAATGATTTTTTTGGATGCCAATGAAAACCCTTTTGAGAATGGCGTAAATCGCTATCCAGACCCACAACAGAACAAAGTAAAAGATTTACTTTCTGAAATTAAAAATATTAATAAAGGAAATATTCTATTAGGAAATGGAAGTGATGAAGTTCTAGATTTAATTTTTAGAGCTTTCTGTGAGCCTAATAAAGATAACATTATTACTTTGCCACCAACTTATGGTATGTATGGTGTTTTGGCAAATATAAATGCGATTGAAAATAGAAAAATATTATTAAATAATAATTTTCAACCACAGATAGAAAAAATTTTAGAAACAGCAGATACAAATTCTAAAGTACTGTTTTTATGTTCTCCTAACAACCCTACAGGAAATACTTTTACAGTTACTGCTGTAGAAGAATTATTAAGAAAATTTATAGGATTAGTAGTTTTAGATGAAGCATATATAGATTTTTCTGAACATAAAAGTTGGTTATCAAAATTAGAAAAATACCCCAATTTAATTATTACACAAACTTTATCGAAAGCTTATGGTTTAGCAGGAATTCGTTTGGGAGTTTGTTATGCATCCAAAGAAATTATAAAAATATTAAACAACATAAAACCACCTTATAACGTAAACGAATTAACACAACAAAAAGCCATTTCTAGACTTAATAAGATAGATGAAATTCAGAATGAAATCAATCAATTAGTAAGTGAGAGAAAACGTTTAATGCAAGAGTTAGAGTGTTGTGTTTCATTTATAGAAAAAGTATATCCATCAGATGGTAATTTTCTACTGTTAAAGGTAGATAACGCAAATAAACGATACCAACAATTAATAGAATATGGTGTGGTTATAAGAAATAGAACTAAACAACCTTTATGCGAAAATTGTTTGCGAATTAGTGTTGGTGTTTGTGAAGAAAATCAAAAATTGATTCGTGCTTTAAAGGCGATTCAATAATAAAAATATAATATGAGTAAAAAAGTATTATTTATAGATAGAGATGGAACTTTAGTTTTAGAACCACCTATTGATTATCAATTAGATAGTTTAGAGAAGTTAGAGTTTTATCCAAAAGTATTTCAATATATGGCAAAAATTGCCTCAGAATTGGATTACGAATTGGTAATGGTGACAAATCAAGATGGTTTAGGAACTGACTCTTTTCCTGAAGATACTTTTTGGCCAGCTCAAAACAAAGTAATATCAGCTTTCGAAAAAGAAGGAGTTGTCTTTTCTGATGTTCATATAGATAAAACCTTTCCCCACGAAAATGCTGAAACTCGCAAACCAAGAACTGGTTTATTAACAAAGTATTTCTCTGAAGACTATGATTTAGAAAACTCGTTTGTTTTAGGTGATAGAATCACTGATATGGAATTGGCAAAAAACTTGGGTTCTAAAGGAATTTTTTTATCTGAAGACCCAGAATTAGGAGCTGATGAAATTGAAAATTCAAAACAAGAAATTTTAGATTGTATTGCTTTAACATCAACAGATTGGCAAAAAATCTATGAATTTTTAAAATTAAAAGATAGAGTTTCAGAAATCACAAGAAATACAAATGAAACTAAGATTTATATCAAATTAAATTTAGACGGTTCTGGTAAAAATGATATTTCTACAGGTTTGTCGTTTTTTGATCATATGTTAGATCAAATTGGTAGACATGGTTCTATGGATTTAACCATTAAAGTTAATGGCGATTTAGAAGTTGATGAGCATCACACAATAGAAGACACAATGATTGCTTTTGGAGAGTTATTCAACAAAGCATTAGGAAATAAATTAGGCATAGAAAGATATGGTTTTTGTTTGCCTATGGATGATTGTTTAGCACAAGTTGCAGTAGATTTTGGAGGAAGAAACTGGTTAGAATGGGATGCAGATTTTAAAAGAGAAAAGATAGGAGATATGCCAACAGAAATGTTTTTTCACTTGTTTAAATCCTTTACAGATGGCGCAAAATGTAATTTAAACATTAAAGCTGAAGGTGTAAATGAACATCATAAAATTGAAGGGATTTTTAAAGCTTTTGCAAAAGCAATGAAAATGGCTGTAAAAAGAGATTCAAATAAGATGTTTTTACCATCTACAAAAGGAATGTTATAAATATAGTTTTTGGTTTTTGGTTGATAGTAAAACCAACAACCAATAACCAACTACCAACAACCAACAACCAACAACCAACAAAATGAAATTAGTAATTATCGATTATGGTGCTGGAAATATAAAAAGCATTCAATTTGCTTTTAAAAGATTAGGTGTTGATGCTGTTTTGTCATATAAGATTGATGAAATAAATGCAGCTGATAAAGTGATTTTTCCTGGAGTAGGAGAAGCCAGTTCTGCAATGAAAATGTTGCAGGAAAGTGGTTTGGATAAAATTATTCCTACTTTAAAACAACCAGTTTTAGGTATTTGTTTAGGAATGCAATTAATGTGTAATTCTTCTGAAGAAGGAAATACAAAAGGATTAGGAATTTTTGAAGTAACAGTTAAGAAGTTTTCAAGTTCTGTAAAAGTTCCACAAATGGGTTGGAATGTAATTTCTGAATTAAAATCAGATTTATTTAAAGGAATAAAAGAAAAGGAATTTATGTATTTGATACATAGTTTTTACGCAGAAAGTTGTGATGAAGCTATTGCAACTACAGATTATGAAATTGAATATGCTTCTGCTTTACAAAAAGATAATTTTTATGGAGTTCAGTTTCATCCAGAGAAATCAGGAAAAGAAGGAAGTAAAATTCTTGAGAATTTTTTGAAACTAAAAACCAACAACTAAAAACTAACAACTATTTTGAGAATAATACCAGCCATAGACATTATTGACGGAAAGTGTGTTCGTTTAACAAAAGGTGATTATAATACAAAAAAGATTTATAACGAAAATCCGTTAGAAGTTGCTAAAGAATTTGAAGCTGCAGGAATCGAATATTTACACGTTGTAGATTTAGATGGAGCAAAAGCTAGTGAGATAATCAATTATAAAGTCTTAGAACAAATTGCATCAAAAACAAATTTAAAAATCGATTTTGGTGGTGGTTTAAAATCGGATAAAGATTTAGAAATTGCGTTTAATTCTGG
>JBGCFX010000271.1:0-2691 GCA_045110395.1 Polaribacter sp. | reverse complement strand
CCACTTCAGAAAATAAAAAAGTCTATTTTGCATCAGACCAACATTTAGAAGCGCCAACTGCTGAAGCTAGTTTTCCTAGAGAAAAAAAGTTTGTGGCTTGGTTAGATTTGGTAAAAAAAGACGCAGAAGTCATCTTTTTGTTGGGCGATTTATTCGACTTTTGGTTCGAGTATAAAACAGTTGTCCCAAAAGGATTTGTTAGAGTTTTAGGTAAATTGGCTGAAATTAGAGATTCAGGAATTCCCATTTATTTTTTTATTGGCAATCATGATTTATGGATGAACGATTACTTTGAAAAAGAATTAAATATTCCCGTTTTTCATTCTCCTCAAGAATTTCTCATCAACAATAAAAAATTTCTAATTGGTCATGGTGATGGTTTAGGTCCTGGAGATTATGGCTACAAATGGATGAAAAAAGTATTTACATTTCCTTTATTCAAATGGATGTTTAGATGGTTACATCCTGATTTGGGAGTTAGATTAGGGCAATATATGTCTGTTAAAAATAAACTTATTTCTGGTGATGAAGATGCCAAATATTTAGGCGATGAAAACGAATGGTTGGTTTTATATTGCAAACAAAAATTAACTGAAAAACAGTACGATTATTTTGTTTTCGGACACAGACACCTTCCTCTAGAAATTAATTTAACAGCAGAATCTAAATATATAAATCTCGGAGATTGGATACAGTATTTTTCCTATGGTAAATTTGATGATTCTTTTGAGCTTTTAGAGTATAAAAATTAAAAACTTTTTATTTTTCTACTTCTATAAATTTTTCTTCTAAAATAAATTCTCCATCAGTAGTTATTCCTTCAATAAAAACTCTAATATTATTAGGTTGATTGTTATGAAACTTAAAGTTTAAATTTCCGTTTTTATCAATTTTATTTGTTGGTAACCAATCTATTGTACCAAAACTTTTGTAAAATTGGCTATCGTAATTTTCGTAAACTGGTCTATAAAATTTCTTAGAATTACTAAACGTTACTGGAAATTTAAATTGTTGAGTAGTTTTAGCTCTTCTTTTAGACATTTTAAATGGGTTTGTTACAATTCTAATAATACCATTACCTCCTCTAACACCTCCACCAGTTCCAAGTTTGTCTATTTCTATATAATCAATAATACTCATATCTAACCAAGTTAATTGAGTAAAGTCTGCAAGTTGTTGGCCATCTAAAAAGATTACAGGAGTATTTCCTCCTAGTAAGGATGTAGATATTCTGTTTGATATAATTACCTCATTTGTAAAAGGTATTCTTTCTGCAAAGAAACCTTTTGTACTTAAAAAATCAAAAACATTAAAATACCTATATGAATTTTTTTTATTCATAAAATAAACCTGACCAAAAGAGCTGTTTTTAATTTTTTCTATTCTTTCTTTTTCCAAATCTACTTTTAAAACAATTTCTTTTAGTTTTTGAGTATTTTTTAAAGAACTTGTTGCCAATTTCTCATCAATATAATCTTCAGAACTATAATAAAACGGTTTTTTTAGAAGGCTATTTGTTTTTATATCTGGCTTTGTAAAATGATTGGGAGCATATTGTAAATATAAAGTAGAGGGTGTTAATTTTCCTTTTTTGGTAACTCTAGAAATGTGTAAAACCTCTTCTTCTTTGGGGAAATACTTCATAGAGTTAAAAGAATTGATGCCTTCTTTAATATCAATAATTTCTGCTTGTCTTTCTGTGGTGTTATGAATTAATAATTTTGCACCCTTTTTGTTGTCTGCAATATTTATTTTTAAGTCAATTCCGTTTTCAAATGTATATTTTATGGGTGTTTTATTGGTAAAGAGTTCGTCCCAATGATAACTACTCCAACCTTGGGTTAATAATAAATTGTCTAAATCGTACTTTTTTCTTTCTGTAATATTTTTAAAATAATAATAGCCATTTTCTATTCTTCCTTTTAGGTATGGTTGTAAGAGCGTTTGAGAAATAATATTACTATTTTTTGCATACGATTTAGTACTTGCAGGTAATACAGAAATACTTACATTATTAAAACTTGATGCTTTTAAATTTTTGTAATTAATAGTTAATGAAATTGAATCTGAACTATCTACAATATTATAAGGTTTCGAACTTTTTAAGATGGAAATACCATTGTAATTAAAAAATAATCTCTCTGCAATTGGCATATTTTCTTCATTAAATAAAGTGAAAATATTTGTACCAGGTAATAAGTTTTTGGCAGCTATTCTTTTGGTAATAGTCTCTTTGGTAGTAAACTTAAATTTGAAATTTCCTAAATTACTACTATTAAAATTCGCTACTGTAAATTCTTTATTCTTTATATCTTTTAAAGTAGTTTCATTGGTAATTAGAGAGAGTATTATATCGTCTTTTATTTTAGTTATTTTAAGGTTTACACCTTTTAACTCAATTCTTTTGTTTATTAAATAGGTATGTTTTTTACCTTTATAAACTATTTCTGCTCGATATTTTGTGTTCAATTTTGGCAAAAAAGAATATCTACCAGTTCCTAATGAATTCAAAGAAAAAGATGAAATTTCGATGTTTTTATCATCTAGAATTTTACCTTCTAAATTACCCACTCCATTTCCTAAACTATCTTTAGCAATTACACCCATTGTTGTTATAACATTGTCTATAATATGACCTCCTTCTGGTAAAAATTGTACATCTATTTTAGAACTTGTTTTTATTTTTTTTAC
>JBGCFX010000270.1:0-3394 GCA_045110395.1 Polaribacter sp. | reverse complement strand
AATTGCCTATTAACATAAGCCATTATACCAAACTGAACACTACCATAAACCTTACATAAAATAAAAAAAAAAAGCAAATATAATAAAGTACTTAACACATATAACCAATAATGAAAGAATATTATCTTGTAATATTGGTCCGTAAATTGTTTATAAGGAATTTTTAGAGTTTTAAAACTTTTAGACAAGACTAATTTATATAGGAAAAAATACGAACATGTTTCTAGGACTAGTAAAAATGAATAAATACTGTTTGCTATCATCAACAATGTAAAAAAAAAAAAGACGTTTACAATAACCATAAGATAATCTAACTTAAACATGGACTGGTGTCTTATACTCATATGTTTTACCGCCCAAAGAAATAAAATATTTAAGATTGTTCATATATAAATATTATACATACGAAAATTGTCAAGCATAAACGAATCTCCGCCGAATTCTGGTTGATTAAATCTAAATAAAAATAGTCCAAAAAAAAAAATAAAGAAGTTGGTTAGGAAAAAGTTTATATAAAGTAATGTTGGCTCTCTTCGAACTCTTGGTCCCTGACCGTATGGGCGTCATTCCTTAGAAGATTCTTTGGTATTTAATAAGATCATTTTAAAATAAAATAATCAGTTGACGGTAAAGAAGTAAACTAGCAACACTGAAAAGCCTCCTAGCACAGAGATATTTATTATTATTAATTTGAGTACGAGGATGTATTTAAACAAAATGAACTTAGGTTTCGTTTATTTATAATATATTTGTTAAATTTTAATGGTTTTTTTAAATCTAATTTACAAGGGGTACAATCTTTTTTTATAAATTTAAATGTTTTTGGCTCTAAAAATTTTGCAAATATAGTTACTGGGATTAGATAAAAACTAACTTTGAAGTTAATTATAAAACTATTATAAAAAAAAAATCATTTTTATTTAAATAACTAATCAAAAAATTATTTTTTTAAATCAAATTGTGTAAACTCATCGATAAGGGAGCTGTGAAAGAAGAAGAAGAAATTTACAACGGGGTGCATACAACAAAAAAAAAAATTATAAGATTTTAATGATAAAAAAAAATTTAAGGTCAGTAGACCACTCTTTATTTTTAAAAGTTCAAAATTTAACTTGATATATCTTTTTGATTTAGATCTATAAATATAGATTTCGCTGTACTTATCAAAAACAAATAAAATAGATTTAGTCGAATTTTGTAACATTTAATTTTTATTAAATATATAGGGTATATATATAAAAAATGAAATTTTTTGGGAATTAACGAAAAATAAATTTGAATAGAACGGGGTTAATTTATGAAAATTTTTTAAAAATCAAAAAAAATAAATCTTATTTGCAAAAACTAAAGGAATATATTTTAAAAATATAAAATTTATATATAAAAAAAAACGTTGATGTTGAAGTAAATTCTTAGATATTTTATCCCTAAATGGAGCCCTGAGAACAACGAAATGGGAATAAAATTTAGTAAAAATTATAAAATTAAATTTAAAGTCCTCTAAATTTTTCATTTTATGCAAAAAAAATAGTTTCTCAACACTTTTATAAATTCTAGGGTTATTATTTATAAAATTTGGTTTGGTTTTTTTAAAAATTGGGGTAGTTGGTTGGTTTATAAGTATGTTTTCATTTAAAAAAAATAGTTTAGTTTGAGTTTTTTTTAAATAAGAATTTTTACTTCTTAAAGTTCTTGATTTATTATTTTTATTTTTAATAAATAAAACTAAAAAAAATAAGAAAATAAGAAAAAGCCTTAAAAAACGATACCTGCTTTTCATTTTTTTGATAAACAGCGGTCTGTAGTTTGTTACAACAAAGAATTTTAAACGGAACTTGAATTTATTAGCTGGGATCATAAAGATATTTTGTTTAAATTTTTTTTACTGAGTGAGCCTTAGTTATCACACCTTGCTTATCAGAAACTATATTCCTCGAATTTAAAAAATTACTTTGTATAGAGCAAGTAAAATTTAATTTTTTTTCGATAATCTTTTTAAATTTATAGAGTATTGAAGGATCTATACCCCTAGTTATTAAAATTGGTTGGTTTTTTTTTAATGTAAAGCAACGCCTTAAAAAGGATCCTTTACCTTTACCCATCCTAGAGTTTAGTGGTTTTTTAGAAAGTCAATAATTACTAACCATGCAGAACTTACATGAAAAATTTGTTCTTCTGCGTCTTGATTTCTTTAAAAAATATTTTAACCATTTTCTAAAAAAAATAAAATAAACAAATTCAACACGTCGGTTTGAATTTGATATTAATATTGTAGATTGTTTAGGATTTTTATAAATAAATGTTTTAAAATTTTTCCTCAACTTATGTCTCTTTATCATAAAGGTATTTAATTTGATTTTTGTTTTTAAATTAATCTAAATCAAATTTCCTAAAGTGGCAATGGGAGTTGAACCCATGTGAATAGCTTATGAGACTACTATTTTACCATTAAATTATACCACTTTACAAAATTTGAAATTGCTCTTGGAGTTGTTGAAATTTATTAAGTAAAAAATAATAAGTAAGTTTGTATAAACATAATTTATCATTGAAAAAAATTCAAATTGAATTATGTTTAAATTTTTAATAAATGTACCTGTTAAATAAAACAATGTATTATTTAGAATAAATAATATATTTTTATAAAAAATATCATATTTTTCAAAAAAACCAATTAGGTTATCTAATGATGAAATATTAAGTTTTCAAGAAGTGAGGTAATTAAATTCAATACAATACGCCTGATATTCAAATTTATTTAATTGTAGTTGTGTGTGATATGCTAATAAAGAATCAATATTATAATCTATGTTTATAAATCAAAACAAGTTTATAAAAAAAAACATTAAAATAAAGTGTATTATTTTAAAAAATTTTGTATTTTTATAATTTTTATAAAAACTTAATAAGCAGTTATGCAGATAAAGGTAAAAAAGGTTATAAGAGCTGGTTTGTAATACAAAACTAAATTGACTTAAACTTAAACAAATTATTAAACCCAGTATAATAAAAAAAAATTGCAGAGAATTTAATTTCTCAACAAAAAAAAAACTTGTATACCATATTAAACATATATGGTAATATGTGTAAGAATATATCACTAATAATAGTGGAAATATTTTGTCTACGTTGTGTTTTAGATTTAAATTATAATACATAAAGTAATATAAGAGTATTAATATTAAGCCTGTATATAGAATAATTATATATATATACCATTTTTGTAAAAAAATAATATTATTAAAGTTGTGTATAGAAGAAAAAAGGTCAATTTTTGTTAAAAAAAAATAATTTACAAAAAATATATATATATATATATTTAAATATACATATATATATTTTTTGTAATTGTTTCTAAAAAAATAATGTATTTTAAAGGATATTAGTAAGCATA
>JBGCFX010000269.1:0-14947 GCA_045110395.1 Polaribacter sp. | reverse complement strand
TTTATAAAATATTTAGCATAATTACACTTTCATTTCTATATAGACCTTTAGTTTATAATGTTTTAGATGATAAATTCAGTAAGAGATTAACAAAAATTATAACGCCCATTTACATTATTGCTTTTTTCTTAGGTACTTTTTATAATGTTAGATCTAATTATATTTCTGGCAAAAGTTATTCTAACATAAATTATTCATATAACAATAATTATATAAACTCTTTAAAAGAAAACGAATTTATAAGAGATGCAGCATTACAGTCAAAAGTGATTAAAGATAACTACTTACATATTTTTATACCATTTAAAGATAAAATAGAAGAATTAATTTTCGAGCACGATTTAAGTTTACAACCTTTAGAAGATCAAAGAGGTTTTAAAACGAATTTATTTTCTAAAAGAACTAAATTCAATAGTAAAAAACAAGATAGTCTTACTTCTCTTTATTTAAAAGTTTTTCAAAAAACTCATATTATAAAAATAGATAATATAGATGTAAAATCAGAATTTATTGTAACTGAAGTAAACAATCAATTAGGTTTTGAAACAATAATATCGCTAAAGAGAATAGTAGATGGTAAGCATATTGTTCATATAAATAGATTTGTTCCTTCAAAAAAAACAAAAAAGTTAAAAAACGAAAAAATTATAGACATCCCTTTCTGGTACTTTAAACAATAATATTATGAAAAAAATCACATTTTTACTTTTAGTATTTACATCAATCATTTCTGCGCAAACAGATCAAAAAATTTATGACATTATAAATAATGTTTCTGCAGATAGAATTAAAGCAGATGTAAAAACATTGACAGAATTTGGCACAAGAAACACCTTTTCTGATACCATTTCTAAAACTCGTGGAATTGGTGCAGCAAGAAGGTGGATAAAATCTGAATTTGAAAACATTTCTAAGAATTGCGATAATTGTTTAAGTACTTTTTATCAAAAAGATTTTGTGACCAAAAAAGGAAACAGAAGAGTGCCTCATGATGCTTGGGTTGTAAATGTGGTTGCCATACAAAAAGGGACAAAATACCCAAATAGATATGTTATTATGAGTGGAGATATTGACTCTAGAGCAAGTGATACAATGGATTTTAAAACAGATGCTCCTGGTGCCAATGACAATGCTTCTGGAATGGCAGGAACTATAGAAGCAGCAAGAGTTTTAAGCAAATATAAATTTGAAAGCAGCATTATTTATGTAGGTTTATCTGGTGAAGAACAAGGACTTTTTGGTGGAGCAGGTTTGGCAAAATATGCTAAAGAAAAAGGTTGGGAAATTATCGGTATTTTAAATAATGATATGATTGGTAATATTGAAGGTGTTGATGGAGTTATTGATAATAGAGCTTTCAGAATTTTCTCAGAACCTGTACCTGCAAACGAAACTGAAAGACAAAGAAGAATGCGACGATTTTATGGTGGTGAAGTTGATGGGGTTTCTAGACAATTAGCAAGATATGTACACAAAAATGTAAAAACATATATGCCAGAAATGAACCCAATGATGATTTATAGATTAGATAGATTTGGCAGAGGAGGACATCATAGACCTTTTAACGATTTAGGTTTTGCTGGGATTAGAATTATGGAAGCACACGAAAATTATACGCAACAACACCAAGATATTAGATCCGAAAATGGTATTAATTATGGTGATGTTTTTGAACACGTAAATTTTCCTTATGCAAAGAAATTAACAGCTGTAAATGCTATTAATTTAGCTTCTTTAGCTTGGGCCCCTGAAGCACCAAAAGAAGTTGCTATTGGCGGAATTGTAAAACCATCAGTAAAACTAAAATGGACAAAAGTTGAAGGCGCAAAAGGTTATAAAATTTACTGGAGAGATACTACTTCTGCAACTTGGGATAATTCTAGGTATGTAGAAACAACAGAATTTACTTTAGAAGGTATTGTAATTGATAATTTCTTTTTTGGTGTGTCTGCTGTTGGCGAAAATGGACACGAAAGTGTGGTGGTTTTTCCTAACAAAATTTGGAGGTAAATGCGTTACTTGGTTTTTGTCTTTTTTTTGTCTTTTTTCTCTTGTACACAAAGTCAAAAAACACCAGACTTTATATCCTTTGAGTTTAAAAATGATAGCACAAACGTTATCGCAAAAAACACATTGGGCTGTCCTACTCACTTAATTATAAAAGATTTAAAAAATAATAAAAAGCAAGTATTAGACTTTAAAACTTATGAGAACAAGAAAATTATCACCGCAAAAAAAGATACTTTACAAATTTTAAAAGATTATAAGTTTAGGATGCTTTATGGCACTTCTACTCCACTAAAAAAATACGACACACTTTACAATTATGCACTACCTTTTTTAAAAGGAAAACGATATAAAGTTTTACAGGGTCAGAATACAAATTTTACGCATAAAGGTCTAAGGTCTAGATATGCTATCGATTTTAAAATGAATGTAGGACAAACTATTTGCGCTATCAAAGATGGTGTTGTAATATCTGTAAAACAAGATTCTGACAAAGGTGGAAAAAGTAAAAAATATTTTAATGATGGTAATTATATTTTAATTTATCATAATGATGGTTTGTTTACACAATATGTTCATCTAAAAAAAAATGGTGTACTTGTTAAAAGAGGAGATAGTGTAAAAAAACATCAACCAATTGGTTATTCTGGAAACACAGGAATGAGTACTGAACCTCATCTACATTTTGGTGTATATAAAACAACACCAAAAGGTTTTATATCAATTCCTTTTATATTAAATTCTATTCCTACAAGAAGGTATAAAAAAGACAAATTTGCTTCTCACAATTAAATTTTTGTAATTTAAAATTATCATAATTCTCAATAATTATAAACTATAATTATTTAAAAATAAGATAAATCAATAGTTCTTTATTCTTTATTAAAAGTATTACTATTAGATTTGAACAACAAACTTTTAGATATGAAATCAATAATCTTATTTGTACTCGTTATTATCGTAAATAGTTCTTATGCACAAGAAAAAAACAATTTGCAAAAATCTATATTTAAAGTTCATATAGAAGAAAATCATTATTTAGTTGATGATATTTTCACAAACTCACTAACAAAAATAGAGGAATTTAAAGCTTTTGAGCCTGTAAATAATTCTGAAGGTAAATTTCCTAAATACAAATCTGAACAAAAAATTCTATTAGAAAGTTCTGCAACAAAAGATTTAATACCAGTCACTTTAACAGATAATCAAATTGGGTTCATCAACGATTTAATTATGAAAAAATTAATTGAAAGGAATGAAATGCAATATAATGAAGCTAAATTTTATGGAGATAGAGCTATTGTATTCTCATATAATTTCCCAAAAGCTATAGATAGGTTAAACAAGAATTTCAACTTAACTGATGGTGTAGACGTACAAATTGGAAAAAATATTTACAAGAACATACAAAAAATTTATAAGTCAGAAATTGATAAAACATTGCAAAGTAGTTTAAACTTATTGGCAATAAATTTCTAAACGTTTTAAAACTTCGTTATTAAGTTTTATTTTTGGTTGATTATTTTGGCATCTCAAATTTATTTGAGGTGCCTTTTTTTTAGAATCATTAAAAAAAATATTAATATTTATTTGTTCAATCTTTTTAATGTAGAAAAACCTTTAACATCCATTTTTGTGATTGTTGGATTACCAGCATAAGCTATTTTTACAGCACCAGAAGTTGTAACATTTAATTTATTTATTGCTAAAACACTAATAGTACCAAAACCAGCACTTTTAATTTTAACTGTTTCTGCTTTTAATTTTGAAGCATTAACAGAACTAGCATCATTTTTATTGATTTTTAATTTATCTGTTTTACCTGATAATTCTATTTCACTAAAAGAGGATGTTTTACAGGTTAAAGATTTGGTAATACTATTTAATTTGCCTTTAACTGCCCCAGAAAAATTTAAAGTTAGATTTAATAAATTAAGTTGTTTTGGTACTTCTAAATTGATAAAACCAGATAATTTTAGACTTTCTAAATCTTTTATGGTAATGTGTAATTTTATCTCCTTTATTTCTTTAGAACCCAATCCTGTTTTTAGCCTTATTTTTAATTTGTTATTCTTAACACTACTTTTAATGTATGGCATTATTTTTTTATCAGCTTCAATAAAAAAACTTTCTTTTTCACCTTGTTTTATAATAACTACAAAAGCACCATCTATATCTATATTGGTAAAAGGTTTTGTGATTTCTTCATTCTTATTAGTTCGATTTTGTTGAATCAATTCATTCGATTTAAGTGTATTCATTGATAAAAACACGATGCTTACTAAGATTAATTTTGTGATTATTTTCATTTTTTTTATTTTAAAATATTAGTTTATTTAATTTGAAAGTGTAAGTTCTATTGCTAAAACAGGGTATTATTATTATTTTATTAAATCCAAAATCTAACTGCAAACCAGCCCATATTTATACAATAAACTGATATAAAAATATTTGCGAATGCAACTAAAGACCAGAAAGTTTTATTGTATTTCTTTTTTAATTTCTTTTTTTCTTTTGTGTATGCATAAACACCCCAAATACAGAAGATAGGAAATAGGATTGTGAAGATAAAAATCGTGACAGATGTGATACTTATAGTTCCTAAATTCGATATTTTTTCAAAACTTGAATTATTAAGCCCTAAATAGACAGATGTTACAATTATTAATAATGGAGTAGCAAATTTTAAGCTTCTTAATAATGAAGGTTTTATAGCTTTTTTAAAAGGAAAGACAATCAGTTTTATTAAAAAAAGAAAAATATTTATTAATAAAATAACAAGACTAAAAACTAATACAATTCTTAATAAATTATATCCTGTTTTATTTGTTGTTATGTAAGTACTTTCATAAAATCGTAATGATTTCTCTTCTTCGTATTCTGTTAGGTAAAGAGTTGGCATTTTTTCTTGATATTCTTCACTCAAAAAAGCATTATCGCCTACATTTTTATAAATAAAATTACCATCTTCAATATCAGAAACCACTAAATTAGTACCATCAATTTTAATAGATTTAGTTCTTACAGGAAAGTTTATAAAATTCCAAATTTCTTGATTATCATTTAATTGCCTGTATTCTCCTTCCCAATTTTTAAATTTTGAAAGATCTGTGTCTATTACTTTATATTGATTTTGAATTTCTTTTGATTCACAATAATTATTTATCACTAAATCTATAATTGCTCTATTACTTCTTCCAAATAAATTTGTACTCGCAAAAACGCCTATATCTAGTTCCCTGTTATAAATAAAGTTAGATACAAAACCATCTGTTAAACCACTATTCCCTTTAAATAAAAACTCTTTTTCACCAAACACTCTATCTTCTAAGGTCAAATTATAGCCTGTTTTAATATTATTTTTTCTATCAAAATCGCTATGCAAATTTTCCATATCTGAAACTCCCTTCACTCCTATTATAGAATTATTTTGCTGAAGTTCTTCATTTAAAAAATACTGAATAAATTTTGACATATCATCAATATTACTAATCATTCCTGTGGATGCAGATTTTGTATCTGTCTTATTTTTATTTTTTAATGCAACAGTTTTGTTATCAATTCTTGTATATCCATTCACAATTAATGATTGTTGTGTGGCATTAAAATGATGTATAAATCCACTGTTTTTCATCCCTAATGGAATCAAAATTTCATCTTTAATATAATCTTCAAAACGTTTTCCGCTTTTCTTTTCTATAATATATCCTAAAATTGAAAATCCAGGATTTGAGTAGTAAGTAACCAAACCTGGTTTCCAATTAGATATGAAAGCATTTTTATAAGACTTTATTTTTTCTAAACTATTGCTATAATTTATTTCTTGATTTCTTCTAGCTAAATCTGCATAACTCAAATCATTAAAACCAGCTTTGTGTTCTATAAGATGTTTAATTTTTATAGGATGTGTACTTTCCCATTTATTTATAAAAGTAATTTCTGGGGCAATTAATTTCAACTCATCATCTAAAGATAATTTTCCTTCTTTTACCAAACGTATTATAGCCATTGCTGTAAAAGTTTTGGTTAAAGAAGCAATTTTAAATAGATTATTTTCTTTTACTTTGACGTTGTTTTTAGCATCAGCAAATCCATAAGCTTCACTAAATAATATAGTGTCTTTGCTAACTACTGTTATAATTCCTCCAGGAATTTTTTTTGCTTTTATAATTTTTTCGATGGAATCTTTTAATTGTTCTGTAGATAATTTTTGAGCATATACAGATGCAAATGTCATTATAAGAAATACAGCTAAAATCGATTTTATTTTCATAATAAATAAGTTATACATAGTACATTGTTATACTATGTTTATGTGTAAAAAAATATTATTTTTTTTGTTGATGTTTTAATTTTAATAAAAACGTAATTATAATAAATAGAGAAATTGCACAAAGCAACATAACAGGTATAAACCAGTTTCCTAAAACTTCTACAACATTATCTTCTGGTGAAAATCCTTTATAAGTTCCAAGAGTTTCTAAAGATCCATTTTGAAACCATAAACCTACTTCTTTGGGATTTATTATTTTAATAATTATAGCGTACACAAAACCAAAAAGAGATAGATATAAAATTGAAAAAATAAAATATGCCATTCCATTTCCTATATTTAAGAATAGGGCTTTAAATATATGAATAGGGTTTAAAGATTTTGTTGCTTGGGCTAATTTTTTATCTGCAACTAAGGGTTTTAAAACTACTTCTGGTTCTCCTAATCTATCTAAAACATTTAAAAGTGTATCAATTTCTTCTTCATTTACAACATTTTGAGTTCCTTCATAAATATGGCTATTAATTTCTAATAAAATTTCATTACTATCTTGTGTTAAAAGTGAATTTGTAATTCTCTTAACACGTTTTATATAATTATCGTATATTTTTTGTGATGCGTTTTCTTTGAATTTTATTGCTTTCATTTTGATATTTTATGAATTGCTTTTTCCAAATTGCTCCAATATAACCTCATTTCAATTAAATCTTTAATACCAGCTTCTGTTAAAACATAATACTTTCTTGGAATGCCAGATGCTTGTTCTACCCATTTAGAAGTCACCAAACTCTCTTTTTTTAATCGATTCATTAATGGATACAGTGTGCCTTCTGCTATTTCTATGGCTGTGTATTTTTTTACTTCCTCAATTAATTCATAACCATAAAATTCTTTATCTTTTAAAATATTTAAAATGATAAATGTAAGTGTCCCTTTTTTAACTTGAGATTTCCATTTATTTACAAATTCATTTGGCATTTTACAAAAGTAAAACAAAATACATAGTTATACAATGTATCTATTTTTAAATTTATGTTAAATAATTATTTTGGTATATTTATAAAATGACAGAAAAAGAAGAACTCTATTTTAAAAATGATGTTGAATGGAAAAATTGGTTGTCTAAAAACTATAGTATATCCAAAGGTATTTATCTTATTTTTTATAAGGTAGAGAACAAAGAAGAATCTATGAGATGGGAAGAAGCTGTAAAAGTTGCTTTATGTTTTGGCTGGATAGATTCTACTGTAAAAAGTTTAGGGAATGGAAAACGCAGACAATATTTCTGCCCAAGAAACCCTAAAAGTGTTTGGAGTGCACTTAACAAAAAATATATTAAAGAGTTAACTGCTAGAAATTTAATGCATAAAAGTGGATTAGAAATTATAAAAATTGGTAAACAAAATGGTTCTTGGACAGCTTTAGATGCAGTTGAAAAGGGAATTATCCCAGAAGATTTACAAACCGAATTTGATAAAAACAAAACTGCTTTTAATAATTATAACAACTTTGCTCCAAGTTATAGAAAGAGCTATCTGTATTGGTTAAACCAAGCAAAAAGAGAAGCTACAAGACAAAAAAGAATCAATGAAATTATTTCTTTTTGTAAGCAGAATGTAAAATCTAGAGAAACTCGTTAAAATGAAAACTAAAAAATTTACAATTACACATATAGATATTTACAATGTTTTTATTCCAAATGAAATTTACACTCCTTTTGCTGATAAAAAGATGAGTCGTGTAAAAGTAGAAATTTCTAAAGATGATAAAAAAATAGAGTTTTATGCAGCTGTAAAAAGAGATAAAAAATCTGGAGATTTTAAAATGATGTTCAGCAAACAGAAACAAAAAGAATTAGACATATCTTTAGGTGATGAGTTTGAGATTCAGCTTTTTGAAGATAAATCTAAATATGGAGTGGAGATGCCAGAAGAATTAGAGGCTGTTTTAATGAGTGACTATGATGCTTACCTAATTTTCGAAAGTTTAACTGCTGGAAAAAAAAGAAGTATAATTTATGGTATTTTACGATTTAAAAGTAGTCATCAAAAAATAGACAAAGCTTTAATAATGTGCGAAAATTTAAAACGAGGAAATCACGAACCTATTAAGATGTTTAAGCTATAGCAATTTTTCATTATGAAAAACATAAATCTCTCCACATAAATCAAAGTTTATGGGTTTAGGAATTGATTCATCTAAATTCAATTCCTCTAAAATTAAAATGCCTTTACTTTTGTTATTTTCAAAGTTTAATATGATTTTTTCAACAAATAGTTTAGCATCATCAAAGTATAGAATTTTAAAATCTATAATTTTTTCATTTAATATTGATTTCCATCTTTCAGTTGCATCCCAAGTATATATTTCAGAATCTTTATACCATTTATTTTTCAAATATTTATCTATTCCTAATTCAAAAAATTCATCTTCTTTCCAAGATAAATGCCACCAAAAACCATTTTGCATTTGAATATTAATACTAGTATCAAAAATATCAAAATCCTCAAAGTAAAATTTTCCTTTAGGATGATTTAATTCAGTGTAAATAACTTTTGTTATTTTTTGTCCTATTATATTTTCAACAATTTCTTTCAAATACTTAATTTTAAAAAGACCTGACAGGTTTTAAAAACCTGTCAGGTCTAAAAATTTTAAATAACTTTTACAAACCACTTATAAAATTACCATAAGGGTCTTTAAATTGTGTGCCTTCAGCAAACCTATATTTGCTTAATTTTTTAAATTCAACCAAAGCCCAAAGTATAAATTCTTTTACAAAATAGACATCAGCTGTATTCATATTTGGTTGATGTTTTTCAAGAAAAGTATCCAAAGGTTTTATTTTATCTAACTCATTTTTGTATTGTTGTTCAGTATGCTCATCTAACAGTTCAAAATCTTCATCCGCATTAAAAAACCAAGAAATAATATCATCATAAGGCGTTTCTACTTCTTGCTTTTCTAGTTTTTTTATTTCAGGAAAATAAGTTGGAAACAATGTTTTAATGGCATTTTTAATTAATTTTTCTGCAACCACTTGTGCTCCTTCTTGTTCACCTTCATACACCAATTCTACTTTACCTGTAATTGCAGGAATAATTCCATCAAAATCATTTAAACGAATCATAGTTTTGTCATCACCAGAAAGTAAAGCTCTTCTTTCTGCTGTACTTAATAAATTCTCAAAAGCTGTAATACTTAAACGTGCACTTACACCACTTTTAGCATCAATAAACTCGCTTTCTCTTGCTTCAAAAACAATTTGCTCTAACAAGTCTTTTGCCAATTCTGGCACTTGAATAAACTCTTTCTGAGAACTAGCTTTGTCAGTTTCTTGTTGGGTAATTGTTTTCGCAGTTTCTATATCTTCTGGATAATGAGTTAAAATTTGCGAACCAATTCTATCTTTTAAAGGCGTAACTATACTACCTCTATTTGTATAATCTTCGGGGTTTGCAGTAAATATAAATTGCATATCTAAATTCAAACGCATTTTAAATCCACGAATTTGAATATCACCTTCCTGTAAAATATTAAATAAGGCAACTTGGATTCTAGCTTGCAAATCTGGCAATTCATTAATTACAAAAATGCATCTGTTTGCTCTTGGAATCATTCCATAATGAATGACTCTATCATCTGCATAACTCAATTTTAAGTTTGCTGCTTTTATAGGATCTACATCACCAATAATATCTGCAACAGTAACATCTGGAGTTGCTAATTTTTCTGCAAAACGTTCACTTCTATGCAACCAAAAAATCGGAGTTTCATTTCCTTTTTCTTTGATCAATTCTAATGCAAACCTTGAAATTGGGTTTAGTGGATCATCATTAATTTCTGAACCTTCCACAACTGGAATAAATTCATCTAATAAATCGACCATTAAACGTGCTAAACGTGTTTTTGCTTGTCCTCGTAAACCTAATAAATTGATGTTATGTCTACTTAAAATAGCTCTTTCTAATTCAGGAATTACGGTATTTTCATAACCGTGAATTCCTTTAAATACGGTTTCTTTACTCATCATTTTAGCAATCAAATTTTCTCTTAACTCATCTTTGATTGATTTTGATTTGTATCCTGATTTCTTTAATTCTCCTAGTGTTTTTATGTTTTCTAAATTCATTTATTTTAATTAGATGAGAGAAAATAGAAGAAAGAAAATAGACCATTATTATGTCTCTTATTCTCTACTCTTTTCTCTCTATTCTTTTATCTTTTTATTATCCTCTAATTCTTTTTTTTCGATTCGTTTCGTAATCTTCAAAAATCATTTCTCCTAGACCTTTTAAGCCAGTATAAAATGCTTTTCCTTGATTTGCCTGGGTAAATGCTTTTACAAATTGCATTAAATACGGATCTTGTGCAATCATAAAAGTAGTTATGGGAATGTGTAATTTTCTGGCTTGTTGTGCCATTCCATAACATTTGTTTACAATGTACTTATCTAAACCATTACTATTTTTATAATATTGGCCATCAGGTAAACGCAAACAACTTGGTTTACCATCTGTAATCATAAAAATTTGTTTGTTGGTATTTTTCTTTCTACGTAATAAATCCATTGCTAATTGCAAACCAGCAACTGTATTTGTATGATATGGACCGACTTGTAAATAAGGTAAATCTTTAATTTTTATAGTCCAAGAATCATTACCAAAAACAATAATATCTAATGTGTCTTTTGGATAACGAGTGGTAATTAATTCAGCCAAAGCCATTGCCACTTTTTTGGCTGGCGTAATTCTATCTTCGCCATATAAAATCATAGAATGACTGATATCAATCATTAAAACTGTACTCATTTGGCTTTTATGCAATGTTTCTTCTACAACCAAATCATTTTCAGTTAGACTGAAATTATCTATTCCATTATTAATTTGAGCGTTTCTAATACTTTCAGTAATCGAAACTTTATCTAAAGCATCACCAAATTGATAGGCTCTAAAATCTCCTGTATGCTCATCTCCTATTCCTGCAGATTTACTTTTATGATTTCCAGCTCCACTTCTTTTTATTTTTCCAAAAATATGATTTAATGCTTGTTGTCTAATTGCACGTTCTGTTTTTGATGTAATTTTTGTACCTCCTGTTCCATCACCTTTAATCTCTTCTTTAATGTAGCCTTTCTTTTTTAAATCTTCTACAAAATCATCAATAGTATAATTTTCGTTTGTTAATTTATATTCTGTATCTAAAGAACGTAACCAATCTATAGCTTCATCAAAATCGCCAGAAGTATGTGTTATTAATTCTTTAAAAATATCGAAGAGTTTTTCGAAAGGAGATTGTTTATCTGCCTCATACGTTTTAAATACAAAACCTTTTCTTTTTGTGTTGTTTTTCATCACTATAAAAATACGGCTTTATTAAGTGTCTTAAAAAAGATTAACATTGCTTTAGCATATCATATCATAAACTCAATTTATAAAACTTTTATCTTTGATGTATGGCTAAAATATTAATTACAGGTGGTACAGGTTTGGTAGGTAAAATGTTATCTACTATGTTGATTAAAAAAAATCATAGTATTTCTATTTTAACAAGAAGCCCTAAAAATAAAAATGAATTTAAGTGGGATTTAAGTACTTCTTATATAGATGAAAAAGCTTTTAGAGATATAGATTACATCGTACATCTTGCTGGTGCAGGTATTGCAGATAAAAGGTGGACAGACGAAAGAAAAAAAGTAATTTTAGATAGTAGAGTGGATTCTGCCAATTTATTATTTAAAAAAGTAAAAAACTTAAACATTAAGTTAAAAGGTTTTATTTCTGCTTCTGCAAATGGTTATTATGGTGCAATTACTACAGAAATTATTTTTACAGAAGATGATAAACCTGCAAATGATTTTTTAGGTCAAGTATGTGTAGCTTGGGAAAACGCAGCTCATCAATTTGAAACCATACAAATACCAGTAACTATTTTTAGAACAGGAATTGTATTAGCCAAAAATGGTGGTGCTTTAGAAAAAATGCTTACTCCTATAGTTTCTCCTTTAGGTTCTGGAAAACAATATTTACCCTGGATTCATATAGAAGATCTTTGTAATATGTATTTAATGGCGATAGAAAATAACTTAACAGGTATTTACAATGCTGTTGCTCCTGAACCACATACAAGTAAATCGTTTTCTAAAGTTTTAGCGAAAACTTTTAAAAAACCTTTTTTACCAATAGCAGTGCCTAGTTTTATCTTAAAATTGGTGTTTGGAGAAATGGCAGATATTTTATTAAAAGGCAGTAGAATATCATCAAAAAAAATCGAAAAGAATGGGTATTCTTTTCGATTTTATGAACTTAAAAAAGCTTTAAAAGACTTAAACTAAAAATTAAGCTTTTGTTTTAGTCTCTTTCATTTTTCCTTTCCATGTTCTGCCTCCCAAAGTAGATTTATAATGCACAAAACCATCTTTTACTTTTGTGATTTCCATTTTCATTTTTGTACCAGCTTTAAAAGGAAAGTTTGGTAAATTAAATTCTTTAATTATCATATAACATTCGTCTTTGTTGGTCCAAACTAAATCAGACTTAATAAAATGTTTTTTGCTATTAAAAAACTCATAATGATAATTTCCTTCAAATACCACTAAAACATCTCCTCCTTTGTATTTGTAAGAGTAAGAAGCATCTTTAACTAAAGGAGCTTCTGTCATTTTTTTAGTTTTATCAATTTTTAAAACACTTGCAGACATTGGCTTAAGTACCATTAAATGATCTTGTGCCTGTATTGCAATTGCTAAAAATAAAGTTACTGTTACTACTAATTGTGTTTTAAAATTTTTCATTGTGTTTAATTTAGGGGTTATAATAATTTAGGGGTTAATTTTTGATTGGTTAAAAACCTAGTCCAGGTGCTTCTGGACTCTGAGCTTGAGCTGCTTGTGGGCTTAGTAATATGTAAGTACCTAATGCAGTAAGTGCTGCATATTTAGAATAATTACCAATTTTTTTAAGAGCATCTTTTCTGGTGATGTCTTCATTTTTTTTAGGGGATTTTTTTACGTTCATTGTTCTTTAAAGTTTAGGGGTTACTCTAAAATTACTTTTCTTTTAATTATTTGTGTATTTGTTTTTATTTCTATTAAATAAACGCCTTTAGATAATTTTGAAACATCTAAATTATGTTCTAAATTATTTGAAAGTGTTTTATAAACTACTTGTTTACCTAGTATTGAAAACATTTTAATTGCTCCTGCTTCTTGTAAACCTTTTATGTTTAATTTATTCTTATTTGTGTAAACTAAAACACTATTTATGTTGGTGTCTTTAGTTGATAAAGTTTGATTTTGAGTATGGATAAAAAACCTACCTTTTCCATTTAAAGCTTCTGCTGTTGTAATTTGATAAGTTGCTGAGTTTTGATCTAATCTAATTAATTTATCAGCTACTTTGTCTTCTATATAAACTACTATTCCTTTAGGCAAGTTAACAATATCTGCACTAAATGTTATTGCTGTATTTTCTTTTGCATTTACTCCAATAGGAATAATCATATTTGTATGATTTAAATTTGGTAAAGCCTGCAAAGCATACTTAGTCCCAGAATCATTTTCTACTAAATGTGTGTAAATATCTAAGTTTGTATCCGCAGAAAATAAACCTGCATCATACCCATCATCTAAACCTGTAGTAGAACCTTTTATATATTTTATTTCTGTGTTTTTTAAATTTTTTCCATTAGATAATTTTAAATTAATTTCGAAATTATCTGTTTTATTTCCTTTAAAAAACAAATCTCCTGTTTGGTGTGTTTGCATATTTTTATTGAATGCAAAGTTTCCATTTGTTCCAATTTTTACAAAAAATCCTTGACCTGGACTTACATATTTTCCTGAGGAAGCATTGTTAAAAGGTTTGTAAGTATTTGTATTTGTATCCCAAAAATAAATTGCTTTGTAACCTGTTTCTAATAAAGAAAAGTTAACATCTATTAAATTATTGGTACTATTTGCTGGGTCGTTTGCATTTAAGAACGATGGAAAACCATTTCCTATTAAATTCCATCCAGCACCATTAGAAACAACACTTTTTGTGAAATTAGTAGTTCTTAAATCTCCAATAAAAGTTACATTACCAGAATTAGAAAGACGCACTGCTCTTGCATCACCTAAAAGAAAATCTCCAGATGTAGTTGTTCCATTTTGGTAATAACCCCAAGTTTGCGTAATTGCATTGTAGTTAGATAAACCTCTATTATTACCTATACTACCTACAGCTAATGCACTAGAATTTGCAAAAACATCTATATCTTGATTTTCTAAAGGACTAGAAATTACAAACCAACTTGAGTTGCTCTTAATATATCTTTGATATGAGATATTTCCTGTTGATGTTCCATCAACAATTAAGGAACCACTACTTGTTGCATTAGATTTTACTACTAAACCTCCACTTGTTGTTAAATTGCCTGCTATATATAAATATTTACCTGCATTTATATTTAATAAACCTATAACTGCAACATCTTTTGCAACTGCATTACTAACATCAACATTTACAGTTTTACCTGAAGGAATGTTAACATTATCTGTTGCCAATGGAAGTCTGTTTTTACTCCAATTTGATATTGAAGACCAATTTCCTGTGCTTGGTAAAAATTCGTTTACAGGTACCAATTCTGTAATGGTAATATTAAAATCTTTTTTATAATAATTGTTTA
>JBGCFX010000268.1:0-11666 GCA_045110395.1 Polaribacter sp. | reverse complement strand
CCTTTTTCTGAATATCCTTTCCAAAATAATGTAAGAATAATAACAGGACAAAAAGTAGCAGCAATACCAGACCAACCAAAAATAATTACCCAGAAAACTTGTCTATCAGGAGAAACATAATTCATAATCATTGCAATTATTAAAGCTGTAAATGCCATAATAACTGTAGATATTCTCGAAATTTTGGTTAAGCTTTCATCTTTAATATTGGGTCTAAATATTTTCTGATAAAAATCTCTGGTAATTGCACTAGATGCTAGTATTAATAAAGAATCAATGGTAGACATAATTGCTGATAGAACAATTGCAATAAATACAGCAACAAGTAAAGTAGGTAAAAAGCTTTCTGTAATCATACTTAAAACATTTTCTCCACTTGTTCCTAATATGGCTTCTGGATCTTGTCCTTCTTTTGTAAAATAAATTCTTGCCAAAATTCCAATAGTTACAGCAGCAGCATCCGTTAACAAAGTAAAAGTAGTGGCAATCCATTTTCCTTTATCAATCTCTTTTTCACTTTTAATAGACATAAAACGTACATAAACTTGTGGAGAACCTAAAAAACCAAGCCCAATCATAGAAAAACCAAGAATTGTAAAAAGGTTCATCCAGACATCATTACTTCTTCCCATAATATTGGTAAGTGTAGGATCTATTGCATTTAAACCTTCAGTAATTCCTGCTCCATGATCCATAGAAAACCAAACAACAATAGGTAATAAAACCAAACCGAAAAACATTAATAATCCTTGAAATAAATCTGACCAAACAGCAGCCACAAAACCTCCAATAAAAATATAAGCCAACACAATTAAAAAGCCAATTATTGCGCCTAATTTATAATCTATACCCAACATAGATCTAAAAGCTACACCAGTAACATCTATTTGTGATGCAACATATATTACTATAAATATAACTAAAACTGAAGCCGCAATTATTCGAAGTGAATTTGTTTTAGATTTAAAATGACTATGTAAATAATCAGGAATTGTAATTGCACCATATTTATCTGATCTTCTTTTAAAGCGTTTTGCCATAAATTGCCAAGAAACAAAGACGCCCAATAATTCACCCACAACTACCCAATAACCAGAGTAACCTGCTATTGCACCCATTCCTGTCAATCCAATTAATAGCCAACCAGATTCTCCAGTTGCTCTTGCAGAAAAAGCGACAGCCCAAAAACCCATATTTTTTCCACCAACATAATAATCACTCATACTTTTGATGCGTCTAGAGGCAAAAATTCCGATAAGAAATAAAATACCTACATAAACAGCTAAAACTGCTATTTTAATTATCAAATTTTGGTCTTGCATAGTAATTGCTATTTGCGATGGATTTTTAAGTGAACTCTTTCTCGAAAATGGTATAACCTATAAAATATAAAATTTTTAAGGTTTTGTAAATTAGTCAAAAAAAGACGATATATTATTGATTTTGAACAAAATTGATTAAAAAATGGTATAAATAGCGTAAAAAGTCTTAAAAATTACTATATTGTCAATATTGGAATGATTTAATAAATCAATTCAATTCACTTAGTAAAATTTAGGGATTAACTTTTAATTTCTTCATTATAAATAAAAAAACAGAATATTATTTTGAATTCTAACGAACCCAGTTCAACAACTCTTCAAACAATAGACGATTTAATAACAGCTCTTTCAGAAGGAGAGAGGACGACTTACAATCACATAATACACTCCATAAATTTTTCTATAGCAGATTTTGAGAAATTCAGCTCTTGGTCAGATGAATGCTACACCAGAAATTGTATTGTTGATAACGAAAAATTTGAATTGATTTTAATTTGTTGGTGTGAGGGTCATCAAACATCAATTCATGATCATGGAGGAGAAGAATGTTGGGTAAAAGTTATTGATGGTGAATTAAAAGAAACAATCTACAAGCAAAATAAAGCAGAAGAACTTACTTTAATAAAATCTTCTATTGCAAAAATAAACGATGTAAGATATATGAAAGATTTTATGGGTTTTCATCGATTAGAGAATATTGCAAATAAAAGAAGTTTATCTCTTCATTTGTACGCAAAACCAATTCGTAAATGCAATATGTATGATGAAGTTTCGAAAACATTTATAAGTAAAAAATTGACTTATAACACGACTTCATAATTTATTAACAAACTTAAAAAGAATACAATTTATGTCTCATATACATAAAGATTTAGCTTTATTTAATGAACTTGTAGAAGTTTTAATGAATGAAGAAGAGAAAAACCCTGTAGCAGAAAGAATAGATTCTAGTAAATTATACGATTCTATAGATCTTTCTTTAAATGATACAGCAATTATTGATGCAGATTTTAAAACAGTACTAAGTAATGTGCTTGTTGCAACACCAAAAACAGCAACCAACTTATTTTTCAATCAACTTTTTGGAGGAAGACAAAGCAAAGCTGTAGTAGGCGATTTATTAGCTGTTTTGTTGAATAACAGTATGTATACCTATAAAGTTGCAGGACCACAAGTGGGAATTGAGCAAGAGATTATTAGAAAATCTTGTAATTTAATTGGTTATGGTTCTAAAAGTAATGGTACGTTTCCAACTGGTGGTTCTATGAGTAATTATATGGGATTAATTATGGGACGTGATGCAAAAGATCCAAATTGTAGATTAAATGGAATGACAAAACCACTCATCATTTATACATCTAAAGAATCTCATTATTCTACTTCTAAAAACGCAAGTTTTGCTGGTATTGGAAGGAATAATATTAGATATATAAAAGCAGATGTTGAAGGGAAAATGATTCCTAATGAATTAGAAATACAGATAAAAGAAGACATTAAAAATGGTGGAATTCCAACGTATGTAAATGCAACTGCTGGAACTACTGTTTTAGGAGCTTTTGATCCTATTGATAAAATTGCAGACATCACAGAAAAGTACAATATGTGGTTACATATTGATGGAGCTTATTGTGGTAGTGTACTATTTAGTGAGAAATATAAACATCTTTTAAAAGGTGTAGAAAGATCTAATTCTTTCAGTTATAACGCTCATAAAATGTTAGGAACACCATTAACCTGTTCTATTATTTTAGTTAATGATAAAAAACAATTACACGATTCATTTAGTAATGACGCTTCTTATTTATATCAAACAGATGGAGACGATTTTAACTTAGGGAAAACTTCTTTTCAATGTGGAAGAAGAAATGATGCTTTAAAGTTTTGGACACTTTGGAAATCTGTTGGAACAAAAGGTTTGGAAAAAATTGTAGATAAGCAATTCGATTTAGCAAATATCGCATTAGAATATATAAGAAGTAACCCAGATTATACTTTATATAGTTTTGATAATTCTATTTCTATCTGCTTTAATTATAAGGAAATAGACCCAACAACCCTTTGTACAGCTTTATATGAAGAGCAAATTACAGTTGTAGGTTTTGGCTCTTTTAAAGAAGATACGTTTATAAGATTGGTTACTATTAATGCAAATAACGAAAAACAAGATATTTTAAATTTCTTTAAAGTGTTAGAAAATTTTGTTGATAAAACACCGAACTTAACTAAAGTTAAAGAACTGAGTTTATAGAAATAATTTTTTATGTTATTTAAAATAACTTAAACTTGATTATTAAGATGAAATAAAGTTATAAATCCACTAAAGAAGTTTCTTTAGTTTTATCTTCCAAATTCTCAAAATCATATAAGTTTTTATCCAATAAATGAGAAGGAAATATATTTTGTAAGGCATTCATCATAATTGAATTTCTATTTGGGAAATCTAACTCCCAATTTGCAATCATTTGTTTTACTTTTTTGCGTTGCAAATTTTCTTGAGAACCACATAAATTACAAGGTATTATTGGGAAATTCTTATAATTAGAATATTCTTCAATATCACTTTCTTTACATAAGGCTAAAGGTCGTAAAACAATTAAATCGCCAGCATCATTTTTAAATTTTGGAGGCATTGTTTCCATTTTACCAGCAAAAAAGAAGTTTAAGAAAAAGGTTTCTAAAATATCATTTCTATGATGTCCTAAAGCAATTTTATTACAACCCAAATCTTTGGCAGCTTCATACAAAGTGCCTCTTCTTAAACGAGAACATAAGCTGCAGGTGGTTTTGCCTTCAGGAGTTTTCTCCATCACAATTTTGTACGTATTCTTTTCTATTATTTTATAATTAACTTGTAAGTTTTCTAAGTAATTTGGTAAAACTTCCTCAGGAAAACCAGGTTGTTTTTGATCTAAATTTACTGCAATAATATCAAAAGAAATGGGAGCTACTTTTTGAAAATAGATTAACAAATCTAACATAGTGTAGCTATCTTTTCCTCCAGAAAGACAAACCATTATTTTATCTCCATCTGCAATCATTGTAAATTGCTGTATGGCTTCTGCAGTAGCTTTTTGTAGTTTTTTTGTGATTTGTTTCTGATTTTCCATAGATACAAAAATAAGATTTTGAGAACGTTTTAAATATATAAAAGTAAAAAACGCTCAAGAATTTCTTGAGCGTTTCACAAAATTTTTAATCTAATTTATTTTTATAATCTGTAAGACAGACCTAAAATTATTTGATTTACTCTAGTGTCAAAATTTACATCTCCAACAGCTCCTGCAAAAGTAGATTCGATACCAGAAAAAGCTCTTTCCCAACGAACATCAATACCTAGTTTTCCTAATTCTATTCCACCACCAAATTGTAAACCAACTGTAAAGCCATCTGCTTTCACATCTTTTATATCACTAAATCCAAAATCTGAATCTAAAATATATTGAAACGATGGTCCAATAAATACATTACCAATACCAAAAATCTTTTTTCCTAATAAAACAGGAATGTCAATTTTTTGAAAGTTATAAGAAGTAGTATTACCAGATGTTTTATAACGAATTTCATTTTCTAAATTCGTGTACACCAATTCTGGTCTTAAATAAAAACCAATTACAGGAATTTTAAAACGCAACCAAACACCTGCATGATAACCTGTTTTACTTTTTGCACCGTCAAAAACATCTTGACTAACATTTTTAATAGAGTTTGAGTTGTAGTTAATACCACCTTTTACACCAAAAGCTATCTGTGAATTAGATATTTGACTAAAACCGAAAGCCAAACAAAGAATTAAAATTACTTTTTTCATCATTTTTATTTTAAGTTAATATAAACACATAGACGCTTATAAATTACAAAACGTTATTATTTTCTAGAGATTACTTTTTTAACTGCTTTTACAACAGCAGCTGCATCTAAACCATATTTTGCCATTAATTGTTCTGGTGTTCCAGATTCGCCAAAAGTATCGTTAGTTGCAACAAATTCTTGTGGAGTTGGTGTATTTAAAGCTAATGTTCTTGCAACACTTTCTCCTAAACCTCCTAATTTATTGTGTTCTTCTGCAGTTACAATACAACCTGTTTTTGCAACAGATTTTAAGATAATATCTTCATCTAAAGGTTTAATGGTATGAATGTTAATTACTTCTGCAGAAATTCCTGCTGCTTCTAATTGTTCTGCAGCTTGTAAAGATTCCCAAACTAAATGACCAGTTGCAACAATAGTTACATCTGTTCCTTCTGTTAGTTGAATTCCTTTTCCTATTTCGAATTTAGCATCTGTAGGCATAAATACTGGTACTTTTGGTCGGCCAAAACGTAAGTAAACAGGTCCATCAAAATCTGCAATTGCAATAGTTGCTGCTTTGGTTTGGTTGTAATCACAAGGATTGATTACTGTCATTCCAGGTAACATTTTCATTAAACCAATATCTTCTAAAATTTGGTGAGTTGCACCATCTTCACCCAAAGTTACTCCTGCATGAGAAGCACATATCTTTACGTTTTTACCAGAATACGCTACAGATTGACGAATTTGATCATACACTCTACCTGTAGAAAAGTTTGCAAACGTTCCTGTAAAAGGTATTTTACCACCAATGGTTAAACCTGCAGCAATACCAATCATATTTGCTTCTGCAATACCAACTTGGAAAAATCTTTCTGGATTTTCTTTAATAAATTGATCCATTTTTAGAGAACCAATTAAATCTGCACATAAAGCAACTACGTTTGGGTTTGTTCTACCTAATTCTGTTAAACCATCACCAAAACCAGAACGTGTGTCTTTTTTTTCTGTGTATGTGTATTTTTTCATTATAAAATTGTTGTGTTGTAATTTTGGGTAAAAATAAACTTTTATTTTTCTTTAGAGAAGAGAAAAGAACAATTAGA
Source organism: Polaribacter sp. (assembly GCA_045110395.1). Classification (GTDB taxonomy): domain Bacteria; phylum Bacteroidota; class Bacteroidia; order Flavobacteriales; family Flavobacteriaceae; genus Polaribacter. Next base: position 5,449 of record JBGCFX010000268.1, on the reverse strand, counting down.
AATAAGACTTTTTAACAGAGTGTTAGAAAACGCTTTATAAAACTACAAGTTTATTAATTCTTTATATAATTTATGAGTTGGCAAACCAACTACATTAAAATAGCTTCCTTCTATAGTATCTATTGCTATTAAACCTATCCATTCTTGAATTCCATAGGCACCAGCTTTGTCAAAAGGTTTATAATTTTTGATGTAATAATTGATTTCTTCATCAGAAATTTCTTTAAAAGTTACAATAGTTGTGTCATTAAAAATCTTCTGAAAACTCTTGTTTTTAATACTTATTGATGTAATTACTTCGTGTTTCTTACCTGACAAAGCTCTTAACATAGTAAAAGCATCAGTTTCATCTTTTGGTTTTCCTAAGGCATTATTGTCTAACCAAACAATAGTATCTGAAGTGATTAAAATATCATTTTCTGATAAATTAGTAAATGCATTTGACTTTAAATTGGCTAAAAAGTCGGTAATTTCTGTTCCTTTCAATTCCTTGGGATATATTTCTTCTACTTCTTTTAATTGAATGGTAAAATCGATATCTAAATCTTTAAAAAATTGCTGTCTTCTTGGTGAACCAGAAGCTAGAATTACGTTGTATTTTTTTAGTTTTTCTTTTAACATATTTTAATGTGTAATTGTTGAACTGTATATTTGTGTAACTGTTTATCAATTATTTTCTAAAAATCTAATATTCAATTAATCTAAGAATTTAAATAGTAACATTGATAAAATACCAAACAACATAATAAATTTCATTAAGTTACTTAAATAGGAGAAATCTTTTTTGCTTTCTGCTATCCACAATTTGTATAAAAAATAGAGTAGTGGAAGTAAGATGAAAATAATTCCGTAAATTAAAAATACAACTTCATTTTTTAGAGATTGAAGAATTATCAAAAGAAAGACTAGCAATATTGCACTAAAGAAAAAAGCGACTTTAGAAGCTCTTTTTCTGCCAATTACAATGGGTAATGTTTTTGCTTTTATTTTTAAATCTCCATTAATATCTTCGATGTCTTTTATGATTTCTCTGATTAATGATATAAAAAATGAAAATATGATATAAAATATAATAAAAACTTTTACAAATTGTATATCAGGGATTCTATCTATTTCTACAAATTCAAAAAAATCTTTTTCATCAACCCAATAATCAAAAATATAAATTAGATAAATTACTAAAGCACAAAGAAAAGCTACAAGAAAATTACCTAAAAAAAGTTTGTTCTTTAAATATTTAGAATATAAAAAAAGAGTAATAATTGTAATAATAAAATATAATGAATAAAAATTAAAATATTTAATAAATGATAAATAAACCCCTAAACATAAACCAATAAAAGTCATTAAAAAATAACTTATCCAAGCATTTTTCTTAGAAATAAAAACATCAATAAAAACTTTGTTTGTCTTGTTAATTTTATCTGCTTCAACATCATAAATATCATTAATAATATAACCACCAGCAGTTATCAATAATATACTTAAAGCTAAAATTGAAAAATCAAGATTAGATAAATAGCTATTTGTAATAAAAGAATGAATTAGAGCATATTTAGTTAAAACCATCGTTAACAAAACCATTAAAAGATTTTTGTAACGAATGAGTTTTAAAAAGGAAATCATAAAAGAAAATTATGAATTAAACGTTTTTTTTATTCTAGCTAAATCGCGTTTATTATCTCTGTCTTTAAGTGTATTACGTTTGTCGTGCGTTTGTTTTCCTTTTGCTAAAGCAATTTCTAATTTAGCCAAACCTCTATCGTTTAAAAAAAGTTTTAAAGGGACAATTGTATTTCCTTTTGCTTCGACATCTTTTTTTAAACTGCGTAATTCACGTTTGTTTAGCAACAATCTACGTTCACTTTTTGGTTTGTGATTAAAATGATGCCCAAACAAATATTCTTGAATGTACATATTTACAATAAACAATTCTCCTCGTTCATTAAATTCGCAAAAACTCTCTGTAATTCTTGCTTGGCTTAATCTTATCGATTTTATTTCTGTACCTGTTAACTGAATTCCGGCAACAAATTTATCGATAATTTCAAATTCGAAACGAGCCTTTTTATTCTGTATATTTATTTTTTTCTGCACAGCCATAGACTGATTTTTTTAATTTTTACAAATATACATTTTTACATTCGAGAAAGAAATGTAATTTTGACTTCTATTTGCGACCAAAACAAAAAACTAAATGCGTTATTTATCAATATTTATTTTACTATTAATAATATCTTGCAAACCTTCTGAAAAAGAGTTGACTGCTCAAGAAATTATTGATAAAACTATTGTTTATGCTGGAGCTGATAAAGTTGCCAATTCTGAAATTTCTTTTAAATTTAGAAACAAGGAATATACTGCCTATAGAAATAATGGTGATTTTAAATTAATTCGTGAATCAGACTCAATTATAGATGGATTTACAAATGACGGTTTTCAAAGATTTATCAATTTTAAAGAACAAAATTTACCTGAAAAAGAGTCTTCTAAATATATGAATTCAGTAAACTCAGTGCATTATTTTTCTGTTTTACCTTTTGGTTTAAATGATAAAGCTGTCAATAAAAAACTGCTTCCTTTATCAACTATAAAAGGAAAAGAATATTACAAAATAGAAATTACTTTTTCTGAAAATGGAGGAGGAGAGGATTTTGAAGACGTTTTTATTTATTGGATTGGAAAACAAGATTTCTTAATCGATTATTTAGCCTATTCTTACCATACAAATGAAGGTGGAAAGCGTTTTAGAGTTCTAAAGGAACAATGTATAAAAGGTGGAATTCGTTTTGTAGATTACCATAATTACAAACCTTTATCTAAGGACATTTCTTTACTGAATATTGATAAAGCTTTTGAAAACAATCAATTAGAAAAGGTTTCTGAAATTGTTTTAAAAGATATTGAAGTAAAAATTCTAGAGTAAATCTTTTTCCATACAATAAAAAGGATGTTTTCTTTCTGGGAAGTTTACAGATCCACGAATTATGAAGTTTCTTTTTTTATAAAAATTTACAGTGTAGTTGTTTTTGCTATAAACATCTAATCTTATGGATGTATATTGGTTTGAAACAGCATATTCTTCTGCAAAAGCCATAGCTTTATTAGCAAAACCATTTCTTTGTTTTTTTGGATCTATAACAAGTCTGTGTATCACTAAAACTTTTTTATTAGAAAATTTCCAATCGATATTTTTATATTCCTTTTCTTGTTCTTCGCTGATGTTTATTGCACCAATTATTTCATTATTAATTTTTAAAATAAATAAATGTTTCTTTTCTAAATCTTTTTTAAGGATTGATAATGTTGGATAATTATCTGTCCATTGAAAAATATTTTGTTTTTCTAGGGCTATTTTACCGTTTTTATATATCTGAAATAATTCTTTTAAATCAGATAAATGACCTTGTTCAATTTTAAGTTGTGATGTGTTAATATTCAATTTTAAATTTTTATGAACATTAAAATCTAATCTACTTTCTCAATCTTACTCGTTTTTTTATCACCAGAAACAGTGACTATGTATAAACTTGCATTGTCATGATCATCCATATTTTCATACTTTTTCTCACCTAAAATTTTATTAGCAAAAACCGGAGTTGTATTACTATGACCAACTACTAAAATCGTTTTTCCTTTTGTATCTATTTGAAATATAGAGTCATACATTTTTCTTGGGTTATAGTTTAGAATTTCTAAACTATGACTTTCTGCAGTTGGTTTTGCAGTTTGCATTGTTCTATTGTATTTTGTAGAATATACAGCATCGAAATTAATATTCTTAAAATATGCTGCCCATTTTTTCGCTCTTTCTTGCCCTTTATCATTCAAATTAGGGTTTTTGTTGGTTTTGTCTGTTCTATCTTTTTCTGCATGACGAATTAAATAGTAAGTAGTAGTTTCATCAGAAGCACAAGAGCTTAATAAACTAAAGGCGAAAATAAAAAAGAAGAAATATTTTTTCATAAGGTTTGATTTTGAAAACCAAATATAGTTAAAAAAGAAAAAGCAATGTTTTTTCAAACATTACTTTTTCCAAACTAACCAAACTATTTTTGTCTCCTTGAGCGCAGTCGAAAGGTTAATTTATAAATTTCTTTTAGTTCTTGACTGCTCTCGAACAGTAATTAAATATTTTCTACCAAATCAGATTGATTTCTAAAAACCAATTTATCATCAAAAGAGTCTAATAAAATAATACTATCTGTTGTTATTTTTCCTGATAAAATTTCTTTAGAAAGCTGATTTAATACTTCTTTTTGAATGACTCTTTTTACAGGTCTTGCACCAAACTCTGGCTGATAGCCTTTTTTGGCTAAATATTTAATTGCTTCATCTGTGGCATCTAAAGTGATTTCTTGTTTGCCAATCATCTTTTTTAAATGTTCTATTTGAAGTTTTACAATTTTAAAAATATCTTTTTCATTTAATGGAGTAAACATAATTACATCATCAATTCTATTTAAAAACTCTGGTCTTACAGACTGTTTTAACAATCCTAGGACTTCAATTTTAGCCAATTCTGTAACAGATTCTAAATCTGCTTTTGGGTCTGCAAATTTTTCTTGAATAATATGACTTCCCATATTGGACGTCATTATAATAATTGTATTCTTAAAATCAGCAATACGTCCTTTATTGTCTGTTAATCTTCCTTCATCTAAAACTTGTAATAATACATTAAAAGTATCAGGATGTGCTTTTTCAATTTCATCTAAAAGCACTACTGAATAAGGTCTTCTTCTCACTGCTTCTGTTAATTGACCTCCTTCATCATAACCCACATATCCTGGAGGTGCTCCCATTAATCTACTCACAGAATGACGTTCTTGATATTCACTCATATCTATTCTTGTCATTGCATTTTCATCATCAAACAAATATTCTGCTAATGCTTTTGCTAATTCTGTTTTTCCAACTCCAGTTGTTCCTAAAAACAAGAAACTACCAATTGGTTTATTTGGGTTTTGTAAACCAGCCCTAGATCTTCTTACAGCATCAGAAACTGCTTCAATTGCCTCTTCTTGCCCAACCACTCTTTTGTGTAATTGATCTTCTAATTTTAATAATTTTTCACGTTCAGATTGAATCATTTTTGTGACTGGAATTCCTGTCCATTTTGCAACAACTTCTGCAATATCATCTAAAGTTACTTCTTCTTTTATCAAAGATTTTTCAGATTGATTTTCTTGTAAATTTTTCTGAAAACCTTCTAAATCTTCTTGTGCTTTTTTAATTTTTCCATATCTAATTTCTGCCACTTTTCCATAATTTCCTTCACGTTCTGCTTTTTCAGCTTCAATTTTATAGTTTTCGATTTCAGATTTTGCATTCTGAATATTATCTACAACTTCTTTTTCTGATTTCCATTTTGCATTAATTTCGTTTCTTTCTTCTTTAATGTTTGCTAAATCAGAACGAAGAGATTTTAGTTTTACTTCGTCTTTTT
>JBGCFX010000267.1:0-2745 GCA_045110395.1 Polaribacter sp. | reverse complement strand
CGTAAAGTTGGGGAGCCAACCGCAGATGTCATTTTACGTACTTGTCCAACTTTTCCTTCTCTAATTATTATAGAAACCCAACTTGTAGGACCATGTCTCTCATCACGAATTTTTTGACTTCTTAAAGAAAATTCAGGATCTTTTATCATAGAAGCTTTACCAGGTTTAGTTGTATACTTTTTACCATTAAAACCAATTTCTACTCCTTTTTTAAGTTGATGAATTTCGTTTTCGGTAATAATACCATCAACTTGCACATAATATTCTTTTTCATATTTACTAGATCTAATTTCTGCGGAAACTTTACCATCTGTAGTTAATAAAAGTAATCCTTCAGAAGGCACATCTAAACGTCCAATTGCCATAGTTCCTTCAGGAAAATCATATAAATCTCCCAATAATTTTTTCCTCCTTTTTGCAGGATTTACAAACTGAGAAATCATTCCCCAAGGTTTATGAATAATAAAATGTTGGTGTTTTTTCATAAAAATTTAAACTGTTAACAATACTACAAAAATCAAACTAAAATATTAGGAAATTAAAAGTAGTTTTTTGTAACTTGTGGCTCTTATTTAAAAATAAAATTAACTTAATTTATGGCTGCAGATAAAGAAAAACAAGCAAAACTAAAAGCATTACAACTTACTTTAGATAAGTTAGATAAAACCTATGGTAAAGGTGCAGTAATGAAATTAGGAGATGTAGTTACAGAAGATGTAGATGCAATTTCATCTGGTTCATTAGGACTAGATTTAGCTTTAGGTGTTGGTGGTTATCCAAGAGGTAGAGTTATAGAAATTTACGGACCAGAATCTTCTGGTAAAACAACTTTAACAATTCATGCAATTGCAGAGGCTCAAAAAGCTGGTGGTATTGCAGCTTTTATAGATGCAGAACACGCTTTTGATAAGTTTTATGCAGAAAATTTAGGTGTAGATACAGAAAACTTAATCATTTCTCAGCCAGATCATGGAGAACAAGCATTAGAAATTGCAGACAATTTAATTAGATCTGGTGCAATAGATATTGTTGTAATAGATTCTGTTGCTGCATTAACTCCAAAATCTGAGATTGAAGGAGAAATGGGAGACTCTAAAATGGGTTTACATGCACGTTTAATGTCGCAAGCTTTGCGTAAATTAACAGGTACTATTTCTAAAACCAACTGTACTGTTATTTTTATCAACCAATTAAGAGAAAAAATTGGAGTAATGTTTGGGAACCCAGAAACTACAACAGGTGGTAATGCCTTAAAATTTTACGCTTCAGTTCGTTTAGATATTAGAAGAAGAACGCAAATTAAAGACGGAGATAGAGTTATTGGTAATAGTACTAAAGTTAAAGTGGTTAAAAATAAAGTTGCACCTCCTTTCCAGATTGCAGAGTTTGATATTATGTATGGACAAGGAATTTCTAAAGTTGGCGAGATTTTAGACATTGGTGTAGAACTAGGTATTGTTAAGAAAAGCGGTTCTTGGTTTAGTTATGGAGAAACCAAATTAGGTCAAGGTAGAGATGCTGTAAAAGGTTTAATTAAAGAAAATCCAGATTTAATGGATGAATTAGAAGGAAAAATAAAAGCTGCTATAGAAAATCAAGAGTAAATATTAAAAGTTCTAACTATTATTATTAGCTGCTATAGAAATAATCAATCTATAGCAGTTTTTTTATATTTACAAATCAAATTAATAATAAAAAAGTAGTATTAACTGTTTTTTATGGCGAAGAAATTTATAAAAAATAAAATTGGTTAAAGTCTCAGAAAACATATATTTAAAGAAGGTTAAGAGTTCAGATTCTGAGATAATGTTTCGTTTGATGAGTGAAATTTATCCACCAGCTTACAAACATTTTTGGGATGATAATGGTGCTTGGTATGTAAACTCACAATATTCTAAAGAAAATTTTTTAAAAGAACTTTCTGTAGAAAATGCAGATTACTATTTTATTAGTATTGATACTGAAATTGTTGGTAATATGAGAATTATTTGGGATGAAAAACTAGCAGATTTATCCGAAGAAAAACAAGTAAAACTCCACAGGTTATACTTGCATCAAAAAACACAAGGAAAAGGAATTGGCAAAACACTACTTTCTTGGTTAGAAGAAAAAGCTAAAGAAAAAAGCCACAAAATTATTTGGTTAGATGCTATGGATTCTCAGCCACAAGCTTTTCAGTTTTACAAAAAATTAGGTTATAGGTATTATTCTCATACATTTTTAGATTTTAAAAATATGTTAGATTCAGTAAGAAAAATGAGTCAATTATATAAAAAAATGGACTAAACTATTCTTTAGATAATATTTTCACCAACCACAGAATTAAATAAGCACCAATACCAAAACCAGCCAATAAAACCAATAATACAAACAGTATTCTAATATTTTGTGTTGTAAAATTTGTTTTTGTACTTAACCACTCACATACTCCTAAAATCATATTTTTTGTTTTTTAGATTCCTGTTTTTTGCAGGAATAACAATTATTGAAATCCAAAAATAAACATTTTTAGACACTTTTTTTAATTAAACGCCTGTACTACCAAAACCACCAGAACCACGTTCAGTTTCACTTAAAATAGTAACTTCTTGCCAATTTACACGTTCGTGTTTTGCAATAATTAATTGCGCAATTCTTTCACCATCATTTATTACAAAATCATCATTTGATAAATTGACTAAAATTACACCAATTTCACCTCTATAGTCTGCATCTACAGTGCCTGGAGAATTTAAAACCGTAATT
>JBGCFX010000266.1:0-3600 GCA_045110395.1 Polaribacter sp. | reverse complement strand
AAAGCATACGTTCATAGGCAATTCCATCATCTTTTGTCCATTCTGTGTAGAATAAATCGCCTTTAATAAGAGTTACTGCATCTTTAAATTTACTGACTGCCCAATCTTTTTTAGAAGTTTCTCCATTTATAATGGGCACAAAGCTTTTTCCATCAACAGTACTTGGAATTTCTAAGCCAACCAACTCTGCTAAGCTTGGGTAAACATCAATATATTCTGTAATGGCATCTGTTTTTTGACCTTTTGTTTTTCCTGGTACTTTTATTAGTAATGGTGTGCGTAGTGCTGTTTTAAAAGTAACATGTTTAGACCATAATTTATGGTCGCCTAAATTCCAGCCATGGTCTCCCCATAAAATTACAATGGTATCATCTTCTAATTCTAAGCGTTTTAATTCGTTTAAAACCAACCCAATTTGCGCATCTACATAACTAACACAAGCGTAATACCCATGTATTAATTCTTTGGCTAATGCTTCAGATAAATGTCCTTTTTTGGGGATATTTTCATATTGACGAAGTTCACCAAAGTTATGAAATGCTTTTTTTGGAGTTGTTTTTGGTTGCACATAACTCTTTGGAAGTTGTATATTACTTCTATCGTATAAATCCCAATATTTTTTTGGTGCTGTAAATGGTAAATGCGGTTTTGCCAAACCCATTGTAAGGAAAAAAGGTTGATTAGATTTTTTTAAACTTTGTAAATCTTTTATCACTTTTAAAGCCAATTTTCCATCTCTATAAACAGAATCTTGCACATTAGCATTCTCAAATGACAAACCTCGTAAAGTATTCTTTTTTATTTTTTGATTTTCTGGTAAAGCAAAATCCCATAATGCATCTGCTTGCCAAATTTCATCCCAAGCAACTATATCATCTTTTTTATTATGATAAATTTTACCGTTTGAAATTGTGGTATACCCATTTTGTTTTAATAATTTAGGTAATGAAATCGCATCAGGAACATCAACATCTGCTCTTGTGCTATAATTTATAAACCGCTGTCTTGTTGGACGTATTCCTGTTAATAAACTAGCTCTGGAAGCACCACAAACAGGAATATTGCAATAAGCGCGATTAAACACCATACTAGATGCAGCTAGTTTATCCAAGTTTGGTGATTTAATATGATTCGCTCCATAGAAATTGAGTTCAGGACGCAAATCATCTACAGCTATAAATAAAATATTTGGTTGTTTTTTTTGAACAACTGCTGTTTTTTCTTTTTCGCTTTTACACGAAAAGAGAAGAACGGATAAACTAAATGCGTAAATAGAGAGTTTTTTTATCATAATTCTACCAATGTTTTATAACTATATAATCGTCTTTTTTAAGTGAATTTTTCATGGAATCTGGAATCTTTCTTCTTGGTGTATCTTGGTCTAATTTAAAACCTCTTTTTCCACTTGGAGTAATAATGGGCATATTGCCAATGGTTTCGTCTAAGATGTCTCTTTGTGCTTTCATCCAAATAAACATATCTGTTGCCAATTGTTTTTTCATCAATTTAAACTCAGGATTATGAGCCAAATTGTGTTGCTCAAAAGGATCATTTTCTAAATCGTACAATTCTTCAAAAGGTTCGTTTTTAAATTTGTTTGCCCCTCTTTTTATAAAGTAATCTACGTTTGATTTTCCTGTTAAATTTTGTTCTACAACTTCTAATGAATTAAAATTTCGAATGTATTTATAACGTTTATCACGAATCATTCTTGAAGGAAAAATCTCTGAATTCAGAATATTCTGATTGGTTCTAACTCCATACACATATTTATTAACAGCAACATCTTTTCCTTTTAAGATTGATAAAAAACTTTTACCATCCATATTTTTAGGTGTTTTTTCTCCTGCAACTTCCATAAAAGTTGGTAAAACATCTGTATAATGAATTAGCTGATTTGAAGTAACTCCTGCTTTTATCACTTTTGGCCAACGCACTACAAATGGTACTTTTAAACCAATATCTTTCACCGTAAACTTTCCTGAAACTCCATGATCAGCACTATAGATAAATAAAGTATTTTCATCTAAATAAGTATCAACTAAATCCAATACTTTTTCTATCTGAGTATTATCTTCTTCAATGCTTCTGTAGTAACCTGCTCTACTTTTTATATAAGCTTTGCTATTTTTTTTATCTTTATTAAAAGGGTAAAACTTAAGGTCACTATCGTCAGGATTTTTAACATCAAAATATTTTCCATGCGGATATTTAGATGTGATAAACATACAAAACGGTTTTTTGGATGTTTTTAAATAATTTTCTATACTGTCTAATGGAATGTAATCTCTTGGAACATTTTTTATTGGAACTGGTTGCCATTCTTTATCCCAATTATAAACACTAGAAGGTTTTACGTGACTTTTACCTGCTAGAACAACTTCATAACCTAGTTTTTTCATTTTAGAAGTAACACTTTCAATATTAGGTCTGGTTGCTGTATGATTGGCAAAACAACCATTTTTAACAGGATAATTTCCTGTGAAAATTTGAGATCTACTGGGTGCACAAATCGCTTGTGCTGTAAATGCATTGGTAAATAACATTCCTTCTTTTGCCAATCTATCTACTGCTGCTGTATTCACTTTTTCATTACCATAACAACCATAATCGTATACGTCTTGGTCGTCAGCTAAATAAAATATGATGTTTGGTTTTTGATTCTGATGCGCATCAACTTTAGCAACATTGTTAGATTTATTGTTACCAAGACATCCTGTAAAAGCTAAACTTATCAATACCAAAAAAGGTAAAATCAAGGACTTTTTACTCATTTCTTAAATTCTATTATTGATACTTTTTTACACCTTCTACTTTAGGATAAGGCACTTTTTCTTTGTTTTTAACCCAAGTTCCTGTTGGTGCATCGTTAGTTTTTAAATAGGTCAACATATCTGAATTCATTTGTAAAGCGATTTCCATTTCTTTGGCTGTAGGGTTCTTTAAAATATCTCTTTTTTCTGAAATATCTTTTGTGATATTATACATTTCAAATTCTTCAGTTTCATAAAAATAGAACAGTTTATAGTATTCTTCTCCTACTCTTGATTGAATTAAAGTTGTTGGCGAAAAACGTTCATCCATATATCCTGGAAGATGCCAAAATAAATTTTGCCTTGAGATTTTTTTTGCTTCTCCTGTTAGAATTTTAGCAAAAGAAACTCCATCATATTTAGGTTTGCTTTCGTCTTTCTTTTTTAATGTAGCCAAATCCACTCCAGTTAAATCTGCAAAAGTGGGTAAAAAATCGATACAATGAACAGCCTGATTGGTAATCGAGTTTTCTTTAATCACATTTGGATACCTAAAAATTAAAGGCACTCTAAGTCCACCTTCAGTTAAATTCCCTTTTCTACCTTTAAGCGGGTTATTACCTCTTAATCCCCCATTATCAGAATAAAAAATGAAAATAGTATTGTTGGTGATATCATCAGAAAAATCACCATCTCCATTTGGGTCTTTTAAAGCATCATTTATTTTACTAACATTTTGGTCTAACAACTCAATCATAGATGCATATTCTGCTTTTCTGGGTTTTAACCCTCTTTTTAAATATTTTTCAGTTAAATCTTTTCTGCCAGTAACATCAGAGTGAACTGC
>JBGCFX010000265.1:0-10646 GCA_045110395.1 Polaribacter sp. | reverse complement strand
GGTTTTGGGATATGTAGTTGGGTATGCTGTAATTGGTTTGATTTTATTACCACTTTATTATCGATTGAACTTAACATCAATTTACACCTATTTAGAAGATCGTTTTGGGAGATATTCCTACAAAACAGGAGCCAGTTTTTTCTTACTTTCTAGGACCATTGGTGCCGCTTTTAGGCTATTTTTAGTTGCAAATGTATTACAGATTATTTTGTTTGATGCCTATGGAATTCCTTTTTGGGTAACAGTTTCTGTTACTATTTTACTCATTTGGTTATACACATTTAAAGGCGGAATTAAAACCATTGTTTGGACAGATACTTTGCAAACCTTGTTTATGCTAATTGCAGTTGGCGTTTGTATTTATACCATTTCTGATGAAATGCAAATAACAAATTTATTCTCTTATGTTGCTGATAGCGAATTGTCTAAAACGTTCTTTTTTGATGATATTAATGCAGGAAATTATTTCTGGAAACAGTTTTTAGCAGGTGCATTTATTGCAGTTGTAATGACAGGTTTAGACCAAGATATGATGCAAAAAAACTTGACTTGTAGAAACTTAAAGGACGCTCAAAAAAACATGTTTTGGTTTACAATTGTCTTAGTAATTGTTAATTTTTTCTTTTTAGCTTTAGGTGTTTTATTAACAGATTATGCACAACAAAATGGTATTGACGCTCATAAAGACAAACTTTTTCCAATAATTGCAACTCAAGGAAGCTTAGGTTTAGCTACTGCCCTTTTCTTTTTATTAGGCTTAATTGCAGCTGCCTATTCTAGTGCAGATTCTTCATTAACCTCTTTAACCACATCTTTTAGTATAGATATTTTAGAAATTGATAAAAAGGAAGATGAAAAAGCCCAAATAAGAATTAGAAAGAAAATTCATGTGCTATTTTCTGTTCTATTAATTTTAATCATCTTAATTTTTAAATATTTTATTGCAGATGAAAGTGTTATAGCAAATATTTTTAAAGCAGCAGGTTACACCTATGGTCCTTTATTAGGTTTGTATGCTTTTGGTTTGTTTACCAAATTAAAAGTGAAAGATAAAATGGTACCAATAATTTGTTTAATAGCCCCAATTCTTACTTTTATTATTAGTTACCAAAGTTTATATTTATTTAGTTTTGATTTTGGCTTTTTTGTATTGGTTTTAAACGGGTTTTTAACTTTTCTTGGTTTATACCTTTTTAAGAAATAGTTTAGTTTGTTTCTAAGCTTAATTTCCTCTAACTTCGCTAACAGCAGATATAAAACATTAGTTATCAAGGAATATGACCAAAATAATCGTTAAAAGCATACTTCAATTAATAATTATTTCACCAATTATTCTGCTTACCTTAAAAAATAAGAAAATAGAAAATCTAAAAATTTTAGTAACTTTTATTATATTTTTTCTAGTAAATCAAATTTCACTTTATTTACCTTTAATTTATCCTGAATTAAGAATTAGTAATTGGAATTCACATTGGAATTGGACTGGAAAAATATATGCTATAATTGGAGCAATTGTTTTTTTATTAATTTATAGAAAGTTTCCTCTGAAAGATTATTTTCTAACTTTAAAGCAAGAGAATAAATTTTTGAAAAATGGAATTATTATAGTTATATCTATTTTAACAATTCAAATCTTAATGGATTACTTTTTTATTTCGCAAAAAAAATGGAATTTAGAAACATTACTTTACCAATTTTCTATGCCAGGAATTAATGAAGAAATTGCTTATCGTGGAATTATGCTTGGCCTCTTAACAAAAATTTTAAAAAATAAAAATCTAATCCTGAATTCATCAGTTTGGGTTACAGCAATATTATTTGGATTAGCACACGGGTTTTCACTTTCAAATGAATTTAATATAATATTTAAAATTCAGTCATTTTTAACAACAATGGTTTATGGGTTAATTTGGGGTTGGATAACAATAAAAAGTGGAAGTATTTTATTAGCTTTAATTTCGCATAATTTAGGAAATGGAGTTGGAAATCTAATTAAAATGAGATAGAACAATGCTTATAATACTGTAAACAATTAATTATTAGTAAAGCCAATTCACAAAAGTGTTAGCTTACTTCTATTTGTGATTTATTTATTACTTTAGTAATAAAAATGCAATAGCCAAACTTCACAAAAAAATATCCTTTAAAATTATTTTTAAATTTTAAAAATGCCAAAAGACCTAAGTAACTACCGTAAATCTTACGAAAAGCAAGAACTTTTAGAAAGTAATTGTCCAGAAAACCCAATGGAATTATTTCAAACCTGGTTTAGAAACGCAGAAGAATCAGAAACTTTAGAAGAAACCAATGCAATGACTATTGCTACCATTGGTAAAGATGGTTTCCCAAAAAGTAGAGTTGTTTTATTAAAGAAATTTACTTGGGAGGGTTTTATATTTTATACAAACTATACATCAGAAAAAGGAAAAGCGATAAAAGAAAATAACAATATCTGTTTGTCTTTCTTTTGGGCAGGTTTAGAACAACAAATCATTATTAAAGGGAAAGCAGAAAAACAAGCAGAAAATTTATCTGATGGCTATTTCGAATCTAGACCAGATGGAAGTAAACTGGGTGCTTGGGCTTCTGACCAAAGTACAGTTGTTTTATCTAGAGAAGAATTAGAAGATAATTTATCCTCTTTAGAGAAAAAATTTGAAGGAAAAGAAATTCTTAGACCTAAACATTGGGGAGGTTATTTGGTAAAACCTATTTCTATAGAATTCTGGCAAGGAAGACCCAATAGAATGCATGATAGAATTAGATATACTTTGCAAAAAGATTTTTCTTGGAAATTAGAACGATTAGCACCATAAATTTTTATATTTACATTTCAACAATAAAAATTAATGAAAACATTATACATTGTTAGACATGCAAAATCTTCTTGGGAATATTCTGGTATTGAAGATATTGACAGACCTCTAAAAAAACGTGGTATTAAAGACGCACATTTAATGTCTAAATTTTTATCAAAAAAAATTGATAAACCAGACGTTTTCATAACTAGTAGTGCAAATAGGGCATTACACACTGCTGTAATTTTTTGTGAAAATTTTTGTTTTCCGCACACAAATCTTCAAATTAAAAGACAATTGTATAGTTTTAGCGATGGTTATTTAGTAAAAACTGTAAATGCGCTAGATGATGGTTATAGCTCTGCAATTATTTTTAGTCACGATCATGGTATCAATACTTTTGTAAATGAATTTGGTGACAAACCTCTTGCACATGTATCCACTTGTGGTGTAATTGGCATTCAGTTTAAAGATAAACATTGGAAAAATATTAGAAAAGGAAAAACAATTTTAGTAGAATTTCCTAAAAATCATAAATAATAGATTTTGTTAGAAATAAAAAAATATGGTGCTATAGATATTGGTTCTAATGCAATTAGGCTTTTAGTATCAAATGTTATTGTATCTGAAGATAAAGAGCCTCAATTTAAAAAATCTTCTTTAGTACGTGTACCAATTCGTTTAGGTGCAGATGCTTTTGTTGGCGGTATTATTAGTGAACAAAATACAACTAGAATGATAAATGCTATGGAAGCATTTAAACTTTTAATGAATGTGCATAGTGTAGAAAGATATAAAGCCTGTGCAACATCTGCAATGAGAGAAGCCAAAAATGGCAAAGAAGTTGTTCAAAAAATATTTGACAAAACAGGTGTTAAAATAGATATTATTGGTGGTAAAGAAGAAGCTGCAATTATATCATCTACAGATTTAAACGAATTAATTGTTGGTAATAATGCGTATTTATATGTAGATGTTGGTGGTGGTAGTACAGAATTTACTATTTTTTCTGAAGGAAAAATACTAACATCAAAATCTTTTAAAATGGGTACAGTTCGTTTGTTAAACAACAAAAAGTCTGTAAACAAAGAAATTTTTGCAAACGTAGAAAAATGGATTAAAAAGAATACCAAAGATTTAAAAAAGGTTTCTTTAATTGGTTCTGGAGGCAACATTAACAAATTGTTTAAAATGTCTGGCAGAACAGAAGGCAAACCTATTTCTTATATTTATTTGAGTGCCCAATATCAGTTTTTAAAACAAATGTCTTACGAAGAAAGAATTTCTGAATTAAGCTTAAATCCTGATAGAGCAGACGTTATTATACCTGCAACAAAAATATACCTATCTGCAATGAAATGGAGTGGTGCAAGAAAAATATATGTACCAAAAATCGGTCTTTCTGATGGTATCATTAAAAGTCTATTTTATAATAAATTATAAGTTTCATTAACTTTTCTTTAACAATTATTAACATTTTATTTATAATTACAGTGACGTTTAAAAAAATTAAGTGTCAAACTAACATATATAAATCAAAAAACTATTTTTAATTATTAAGAAAATTTTACTAGGAGCCTTATTTTTAATGTTTGGTGCAGTAACTTTTGGGCAAGATTTGCCAGAAAACCCAGAACCAGGAAAATGTTATGTACGTTGTAAAACTCCTGAAGTTTGGAAAAACGAAGATGTAACTATAGAAATTGCACCTGCTTACAAAAAAATTGTAACCTACCCAGCAACTTACAAAACAGTTACAGAAAGAGTATTAGTTAAAGAAGCTGATAAAAAATTAGTTGTTGTACCAAGTGTTTGGGAAACTAAAACAGAAACGTATACAGGTAAAGAAGATGCAAATAGATTAAGAGTTATAAAAGCTTCTTTTAGACCAGATTCTAAAGTTATAGAAACAAAAGCAGCTTCTGCTGTTTGGGAAATGAGTGAAAAAGCACCAGATTGTGAATCTAGTGACCCAAATGACTGTAGATATTGGTGTTACAAACCAATTCCTGCACAATTTGTAACTGTACCTCAAACAAAATTAGATTCTGATGCATCTACAACTACTTCTCCAGTTCCTGGGTATGAAAAAACCTATACTAAAAGAGTTATGGTTTCTGGTCCAACTACAAGAACTATAGATGTTCCTGCAGTTTACGGTACTATTAAAAAAGTAGTTTTAGTAAAAGACGCTTATAAAGAAGAAGTTACTGTTGCTGCTAAATACAAAACTGTTACAAAAGAAGTTTTAGTTAACAAAGGTGGTTTAACAACTTGGAAAGAAGTAGAATGTGAGTTAGTAAACAACACTCCATTACCAATTAACTGGAACTTAGGTAGTGCTACTTTAACTTCTGGAACTAAAAGAATTATAGACGCTCGTTTATTACCAATCTTAAAAGATGGTGTAGCTGTAGCTATTGAATCTCATACAGATATGAGAGGAACAAAAGCAAGCAACCAAGATTTGTCTGAAAGAAGAGCACAAGCTGTAACTAACTATTTAATTTCTAAAGGAGTTAATCCTAGCCAATTGACTGGAAATGGTTTTGGTGAGTCTAGATTAACAAATAGATGTGCAGATGGTGTTTCTTGTACAGAAGCAGAACATAGAGCAAATAGAAGAACTACTTTTAGAGTAATTAATCAAAAGTAATTTTTATAGCTTTTTATAAAAAGCAAAAACCGAAGCAATTAAATTGCTTCGGTTTTTTTATGTTTATTTTTTAACTTAATAATTTTCTATCACAGATTGTATAAAAGGATAGTAATATTCTGTAAGGATTAACCCTTTTTTATAGCCAATCATTTTTCCTTTGTGATTTACAAAAACTAATGTTGGAAAAGCCCTTATTTTATATTTCCTTTTTAATTCGTTACTAATTTTTAGTGCTTCTGGTGTAATTAAACCTTTATTTCTTGGGCTATCTGCTTCGTAAAGTATTAAATCTTTGTCTGCAATTGCTTTAAATTTTTCTGTATGAAATAATTTTTTATCTAGAACTTTACAAGGTCCACAACAATCTGAGCCAGTAAAATAAATAAGAATTGGTTTCTTTTCTTTTTTAGATTTTTTTAAAGCCTTCTTGTAATTTTCTTCCCAATTTAAGAAAGGTGTTTCTTCATTAGTTTCAACTATTTTTTCTTGAGCAAAAAAATTACTTGTTGTACCTAATAAAAATAAAGTAAAAATAAAAACTAGTTTTTTCATTGATTGATTGTTTCTTCAAAAATAATACCAAATAAAAAATATATGTGACTTTCTAAAAAAAAGGGTGTCAAATATATGTGGAATGCCCTTAAAAGCATTCATTCTAACACAAATCAAAAAAAAACCGGCAACCTATAATTGTCGGTTTTATCTTATATGATTTTCTATAAGTTGATTAAATTCTTGCTCTTGGTTATTTAAAAAAGTAGTTTTAATACCCAAATAAGAAAGATTATCCAGTCTATTTTCTAACCTTACAAAATCTTTTTCGGTTGTTAAAATAATTTTTTTAGCAGTTTTTATTTTTTTAAAATTGTCTTTAATATTCTCTAATTCATTGGAAGAAAAATGATGATGATCAGAGAATTTTAAGTGTTTAAAACGTACGTCTTTTTCCTTTAAAAAAGAAATTAACGGACTTGGATTTGCAATTCCTGTAATTAGTAAAACTTCATAGTTTTTTAAGTTATCTGTAGAAAAATTGTTACCCCCAACTATTTTATCATCATAAGAAATAGCAGTAAAAAACACTTTTTTATGATATTTTTTTAGTTTCTCTTTAATTTTATGTTGATGATTTCCATCCAAATTTTTAGGGCATTTTGTAACTAAAATTATGTCAGCTCTTTTTGCTCCTACTCTACTTTCTCTTAAATTTCCTGTGGGTAATAAAAAATCGCTTGTAAATAAATCATCATATTTAGTTAATAAAATATAAAAACTCCCTTTTACTTTTCTATGCTGATAAGCATCATCAAGTAAAATAACTTCTGGAGATTTATCAGAAATTAACTTAGAAATCCCAGCCACTCTATTAGCATCTACAACAACATTTATATTTTTAAATTTCTTGAAATATTGCAAAGGCTCATCACCAACATCTTCAGCAGAATGCGAATCATTTAACAATACAAAACCTGCTGTTTTGCGCTTATAACCTCTACTTAAAACAGCAGTTTTATAACTATCTTTTAAAAGTCTAATTAAATATTCTATTTGTGGTGTTTTTCCTGTGCCACCAACACTTAAATTACCAACAATAATTACAGGAATTTTAAAGGAGGTTTGTTTAAAAAAACCAACGTCAAAAAATAAATTACGAATTCTAGTAACGATATCGTAAATTATAGAAATTGGGAATAATAAAAGTCTCAAAAATTTCATTAACACGAAAATAAGTCATTTTTATGGATTGATGGATGGAAAATGTTAACTTTGATTTTCGATACAATTTATTTTATGATAATTAAAGACATCACCAATTATTTAGAAGAATTAGCACCATTAAATTATGCAGAAGATTTTGATAATGTAGGTTTATTGGTTGGTAATTACAACACAGAAGTTTCTAGTGTTTTAGTAACTTTAGATACTTTAGAAGAAACTGTAGATGAAGCTATTGCAAAAAAATGCAACTTAATTATCAGTTTTCATCCAATAATTTTTAGCGGATTAAAAAAAATAAATGGCAATTCTTATGTAGAAAGAGTGGTTTTAAAAGCAATTAAAAACGACATAGCAATTTATGCAACTCATACAGCTTTAGACAATTCTAAAAATGGAGTTTCTGCTAAAATTTGCGCAGTTTTAGGTTTAGAAAACACAAAAATATTAATTCCGAAAAAAGGAATTATTAAAAAACTAACCACTTTTGTGCCTACTGATACTGCAGAAATGCTTAGAAATTCACTTTTTAAAGCAGGTGCAGGAAATATTGGTAATTATGATAATTGCTCTTTTAATATTGATGGAAAAGGTACTTATAGAGGCAATGAGAATTCAACCCCAACTTTAGGTGAAAAAGGAAAATTGCACACAGAAAAAGAAACTCGAATTTCTGTTGTTTTTGAAAGCAAAAATGAAGCAGCCATCTTAAAATCTCTTCAAAAAAATCATCCTTATGAAGAAGTTGCTTATGAGTTGATTACCACAGAAAATGTGCATCAAAATATTGGAATGGGAATGATTGGAGAACTTCCACAAGAAATGGATGAAAAAGATTTTCTACTATTTTTAAAGAAAACGATGCAAACAGATTGTGTGCGTCATTCTAATTTTATTGATAAAAAAATAAAAAAAGTGGCAGTTTTAGGAGGATCTGGAAGTTTTGCCATTTCTAACGCAAAAAGAGCTGGAGCAGATGCTTATGTTAGCGCAGATTTTAAATATCACGAATTTTTTAAGGCCGAAAGCAGCATTCTTTTGGCAGATATTGGACATTATGAGAGCGAACAGTTTACAAAAAACCTTTTGGTTGATTATCTTACGAAAAAATTTAGTAATTTTGCAGTCATTTTATCAGAAAAAAGTACAAATCCTATATATTATATATAACCATGGCAAAGAAGAAAGAAATTTCGGTTGAACAAAAGTTAAGAGCTTTATACGATTTACAATTAATAGACTCAAGAATTGACGAAATTAGAAATGTTAGAGGTGAATTGCCTTTAGAAGTAGAAGATTTAGAAGATGAAGTTGCTGGATTAAATACGCGAATTGCAAACTTAAACCAAGATGCAGCTAACTTAGAAACAGATATCAATAATAAAAAATTAGCGATTGAAGAATCTAACTCATTAATGAAAAAATATGATGAGCAACAAAAGAAAGTTAGAAATAACAGAGAGTTTGATTCATTAACAAAAGAAATTGAATATCAAGATTTAGAAATTCAATTAGCAGAAAAAAGAATTAACGAGTACAAAGCTAAAATTGCTCAGAAAAATGAAGTAATTGATGCTACTAAAGAAAAATTAGCAAAACAAGAGCAGCATTTAGGTCATAAAAAAGCTGAATTAGATGCAATTTTAAAGGAAACTGAAAAAGAAGAGACTTTATTATTAAAAAAATCTGATGAATTTGCTGAATCTTTAGATGCTCATTTATTTTCTGCATACTCAAGAATTAGAACGAAAGTTAAAAATGGTTTAGCTGTTGTTGCAATTGAAAGAGGAGCTTCTGGAGGATCTTATTTTACAATTCCACCTCAAGTGCAATTAGAAATAGCGAATAGAAAGAAAATTACCATAGATGAGCATAGTGGACGTATTTTAGTAGACGCTGCTTTAGCTGAAGAAGAAAAATTAAAAATGGATAAGTTATTTTCTTAGACTTATCTCTCTTTAAATAAATTCATAAAAAAACTCGAAGCTTAGCTTCGAGTTTTTTCATTTTTAAATCGTTGTTTTATTAAATATTTTCTGCTAACCAGTCTCCTACTTCTTTTGTTCCATAAGCTTTACCTCCATCAGCTAAATCTTCTGTTACAATCCCTTTGTTTAAAGCACTGTTTACAGCATCTCTAATTGCTTTACCTTCTGCTTGTAAACCAAAATTCTCAAACATCATAGCTGCAGATAAAACTGTAGCCATTGGGTTTGCAATATTTAATCCTGTAGCTTGAGGGTAAGAACCGTGAATTGGCTCAAATAAACCTATATCTGACCCCAAAGATGCACTTGGCATTAATCCCATAGAACCAGAAATTACAGACGCTTCATCCGTTAAAATATCTCCGAATAAATTCTCCGTAATTAAAACATCATAACTATTTGGCCATTGTACTAAACGCATAGCAACTGCATCTACAAATTCATAAGAAACCTCAACTTCTGGATAGTCTTTTTCCATTGCTTGCACAGTTTCTCTCCATAATCTTGATGTTTCTAAAACGTTAGCTTTATCTACACAACATAATTTCTTTCCACGAGTCATAGCCAACTCAAAACCTTTTTTTGCTAATCTTTTAACTTCAGCTCTTGTGTATACACAATTATCAAAAGCAGTTTCTCCTTCATCTCTTCTCCCCTTTTCACCAAAGTAAATTCCACCAGTTAATTCACGTAAAAAAACCAAATCAGTTCCTTCAATACGTTCTCTTTTTAAAGGAGATTTATCTAAAAGTGATGGAAAAGTAAATGTTGGTCTAACATTTGCGAACAAACCTAATTTCTTACGCATTTTCAACAATCCTTGTTCTGGACGAACTTTTGCAGAAGGATCATTATCAAATCTTGGATGCCCAATTGCACCAAATAAAACAGCATCTGAAGATGCACAAATTTCATGTGTTTCATCTGGATAAGGTTCACCAACTGCATCAATTGCAGCAGCTCCAGTTAAAGCTGGTCTCCAATTTATTTCATGGTTAAATTTCTTTGCAATTGCGTCAGATACTTTTACAGCTTGGTCAATTACTTCAGGTCCTATTCCATCTCCTGCTAATAATGCGATATTTAATTTCATATTTTTAAGCTTTTGGCTGTTTTTATTAGCAAGTGGCTATTAGCTTTTCGCTATTGGCAAAATACAGCACTTATTTTTATTTAATTTATTATTCTAATTCTTAATTTAAAATGTTCTCGATACAATTTTCTCAAAAAAAATCGAAAATCACTCGAACTGACAAATCTTAATCGCTCGAACCTTATATCTGTTCACAAGCTGACTGATTACTGCCAACTGAATACTGCCAACTGAATACTGCTTACTAAATAATATTCAACATTTTCTCTGTGGCTTTAATTGCAGATACTGTTTGATCTGAATCTAAACCACGTGTTATAAATTCTTTTTCTTCTCTTTTCCAGGTGATAATTGTTTCACACAAAGCATCAGAATGACTTCCAGGAGGAATT
>JBGCFX010000264.1:0-29047 GCA_045110395.1 Polaribacter sp. | reverse complement strand
TAATTGAGCAGTATATAAAATGTTACGTAATTCAATTTCGTTTCTTGGTGCAAAAATGATAAGGTTAGGAATACATCTTAAATAGGCCAAATCAAAAACACCATGATGTGTTGCACCATCTTCGCCAACCAAACCAGCTCTGTCTAAACAAAAAATTACAGGTAAATTTTGCAAAGCAACATCATGAATAACTTGATCATAAGCTCTTTGCAAAAAAGTAGAATATATATTACAAAAAGGCACTAAACCTTGGGTTGCCATTCCTGCAGCTAAAGTAACAGCATGTTGTTCTGCAATACCCACATCAAAAGTTCTTTTTGGGTGTTTTTCTAGCATCAACTTTAAAGAACTACCTGTAAGCATTGCTGGTGTAATAGCTACAATATTCTCATTTTTATCTGCCAATTCTACAATTGTTTTTCCAAAAACATCTTGATATTTAGTATATAAATTCTCTTCTTTTTTTTCTCTTTCTCCAGAAATTTTATCAAACTTTCCTGGTGCATGATAAGTTACTTGATCTTCTTCTGCTTTTTGTAAACCTTTGCCTTTTGTGGTAATTATATGTAAAAATTTAGGCCCTTTTACCGATTTTAATCTTTCTAGTTCAGATAAAATTTTCGGTAAATTATGACCATCAATAGGTCCAGAATAATCAAAATTCAACGCTTTTATAATATTATTACTTGCAGCTAACTTTTTATCTGTTTTAACCTTTGTTAAATACTCTTTTAAAGCGCCAACTGCAGGATCTATACCAATAGCATTGTCGTTTAAAATAATAAGTAAATTTGCTTTAGAAACGCCTGCGTGATTTAAGGCCTCAAAAGCCATTCCACTAGCAATAGAAGCATCACCAATAACTGCAATATGATGTTTGTTTTTATCACCTTTTAAGTTAGATGCAATTGCCATTCCTAAAGCAGCAGAAATAGATGTAGAAGAATGTCCAACACCAAAAGCATCGTAATTACTCTCTTTTATGGATGGAAAACCAGCAACACCTCCAAATTGTCTGTTGGTATGAAAAATAGCCTTTCTGCCTGTTAAAATTTTATGACCATAAGCTTGATGTCCAACATCCCAAACTAACAAATCATTTGGAGTGTCAAATAAATAATGAAGAGCAATTGTTAATTCTACAACACCTAAACTAGCTCCTAAATGTCCTTCTTTTGTAGCAACAATATCAATAATTAAATCCCGTAATTCTTTTGCCAATTGTGGTAATTGGTTTGGATTTAATTTTCTTAAATCTTCAGGATTTGATATGTTATCTAATAAATTAATCATTCTAACACAAAAATACAACATCAAATTTTGTAATATTGAGTTTTATTTTCAAAAAAGATGATACAACCTTTTGATGATGTTTATTTTATGAAAAAAGCCTATCAAGAAGCAGAAAACGCTTTTGATAAAGGAGAGATTCCTGTTGGTGCAATTATCGTTTTAAAAGATCAAATTATTGCAAGAGCCCATAATTTAACAGAAACCTTAAATGATGTAACTGCTCATGCAGAAATGCAGGCTTTTACTTCTGCAGCCGATTTTTTAGGAGGCAAATATTTAAAAGACTGTATTTTGTATGTTACTTTAGAGCCCTGCCAAATGTGTGCAGGAGCTAGTTATTGGGCACAAATTGGTAAAATTGTTTATGGAGCAAGTGAACCAGAAAGAGGTTTTATCAACTTAAAAACTACTTTGCACCCCAAAACAAAAGTGGTTGCTGGCATTTTAGAAAATGAATGTTCTCAGCTTTTAAGACGCTTTTTTGTTGAAAAACGAAATTTGAATTAATCACATTAGTTACAATTTATCAAATTATAAATAAAAAAGTATATAATAAAAACGCAGTTAACTGCGTTTTTATTATATTTACAAAAAATATTACCTTAATGAATCAAGATTTAATAAGACAACTAGGTTACGCAAACCTTGATAGCCGACTTAAACGCATTAGCGATAAAATGACGCATAGCCTAAGAGCAATGTACAAAGAGTTAGCCATTGATGTAGAGCCAAGTTGGTTTCTTGTATTAAGCATAGTAAGAGATTGCCCTAATAGTTCTGTTATGGAAATTGCTGCAAAATTACAATTTACACATCAGTCTGTGAACACGATGACCAACAAGATGATCTCTAGTGGTTATCTCACAAAAGCCAAAGATGTAACAGATAAAAGAAAAACAGTGTTTACACTAACCGATAAGGCGATTAAAAATTTACCGCTTTTCATAAAAATATGGGAAGAAGGAAAAAAGGTAACTTTTGAGCTTTTAAATGAAAATATTTCGATAATGGAACATTTGGAAGTGTTAGAATCTAACTTAGAGCAAAGTTCTTTTGGAGATAGAATTATAGATAAATTAGCTATTTAGTCTTGTTAAAAAAATAATATCATTAACACCAGAAAATATGGAAGTTAGAAAAGTTAATGTCTCAGAAAAATTAAAAAGTATTGATGAATATTGGACACCAAAAATAGTAGGTGAACTTAACAATCAATTCGTAAAACTAGCCAAATTTAAAGGTGAATTTGTAATGCATAAACACCAAAATGAAGATGAACTTTTTTATGTAATTCAAGGTGAATTATTTATTAAACTTATAGATAAAATTTTAGAATTAAAAGCTGGGGAGTTTGTGATCATTCCAAAAGGAGTAGAACACAAACCATATTCTAAAGAAGAGGTAAGTGTACTTCTTTTTGAGCCTGTTACAACGTTAAATACCGGCAATATTAATAACGATTTAACAGTTTCTAAATTAGATGAAATCTAACTTCTATTATGAGATTTGCACACACAAATATAGTGAGTATAGATTGGAAAAAATTAGCAATATTTTATGTAAAAACATTTAATTGTAAAATAGTACCACCTATACGAAAGCAGTCCGGAAAGTGGCTAGAAAAAGGAACTGGTGTGCAATATGCGAATTTAGAAGGAGCACATTTATTATTACCTGGCTATGGAGAGAAAGGGCCAACTCTAGAAATTTATGAGTATAAAATTATTGAAAATCAAGAAGATGTATTGCCCAATAAAAGAGGATTCGGACACATTGCTTTTGAAGTTAAAAATATAGAAGAGGTATTGCATAATCTAAAAAAGAATGGAGGAAAAGTATTTGGGAAATTAACAAAAAAAAAGGTAAAAGGAGTTGGAGAAATTACCTTTGTTTATACTAGAGATCCAGAAGGAAATTTAATCGAATTACAAGAATGGAATTAACAAAAGAAATTAAGGAATATATTGATAGAAGTGTTTTGTGTTGGCTTGCAACTGTATCAAACAAAAATATCCCAAATGTTTCGCCTAAAGAAATATTTACTTATTACAAAGCAGATAAAATAATTATTGCCAATATAGCTTCGCCAAATAGTGTAAAAAATATATTGCATAACAAAATTGTCTGTGTGAGTTTTATTGATATTTTGCTACAAAAAGGATTTCAAATTATTGGAAGCGCCGAAATAGTTGAAAAAAGTGATCTTAATTTTTTAGATATGGAAAAAATATTGATTAAAATGACCGAAGGAAAATTTCCGTTCCCATCAATTACAAAAATTAATATTACAAAGGTAAAACCAATTCTTGCGCCCAAATACATCTTATATCCAGAAACAACAGAAAAGGAACAAATTGAAAGTGCAAAAAAAGTGTATAGATTATAAACAAGACAGCTAAAATATATTTGATTATGCTAAACAACTAAAAAGATAAGATTAAGAAATGAAAATTTGTATCGCGCAAACGAAATCTATAAAAGGTGATGTAAAAGAGAACATTAAAAATCATTTAAGGATTATTGACTTTGCAATTCACTTAAATGCTGATTTAATACTATTTCCCGAATTATCAATTACAGGCTATGAACCCGAATTAGCAAAAGAACTAGCGACTCATATAAATGATAAAATTTTTAATCCATTTCAAAAAACAGCAAACAAAAATAATCTAGTAATTGGCATTGGAATGCCCACAAAAGCTATAGATGGAGCGCACATTAGTATGCTAATTTTTAAACCTAAAAAAGATAGAGTGGTTTATTCTAAACAAATCCTTCATAAGGACGAACTAGCTTATTTTATTAGTGGCACACAACAACTATTTTTAAATGTTTTAGATAAGAAAATTGCAATTGGCATTTGTTATGAGACACTACAAAGAGAACATTTTGTAAATGCGGTAAGAAATAAATCAGATATTTATATAGCTAGTGTGGCCAAACCAAACAGAGGACTTAAAAAAGCATATTTACATTTTCCCGAGATTGCTAATGAATTCGAAATTCCTATTTTGATGGCGAATTGTGTTGGGTATTGTGATAATTTTTTAAGTAACGGGAAAAGTTCTATTTGGGATCATAAAGGAAAGTTAATTGAACAATTAGATGAAGAAAATCAAGGGATATTAATTTACGATACAGTATTAAGGAATGTAGAAAAAGTTATAATAAGATGAATTACCATAATAAAACATTTAAAACCATAGAAAACTCTAAGAATGGGGAAACTACATCAGAAACCAAATTTGAGTATAAACAAAATGGAAATATCTTGACCGCTGAATACAAAGGTGGACAAATTATAAACGGACATTTAATTGGACTTGTAGATGAAGAAGGAGTTATTGAAATGCGATATCATCAAGTAAATAAAAAAGGCGAATTAATGACAGGGATTTGTAGGTCAAAACCTCAAATAATGCCCAACGGAAAAATAAGACTTTATGAAGAATGGCAATGGACTTCTAGCGATGAATCAAAAGGAACATCTATTTTGGAGGAAGTTTAAAACATAATTTAATAAAGAAAATGATTGTAAATAAAATAAAAAATAACTGCTAGCACTGATACAAAATGATTAATAAAATAGAAACCTATATCGTAGATTCATTTACAAATATGCCTTTTAAAGGAAATCCAGCAGGAGTTTGTGTTTTAACTGAAGTAGTGTTGTTAAATGAACAAATGCAATTAATAGCGAAAGAATTAGGGCTTTCTGAAACTGCATTTATTACTCCAGTTACAGGAAAAAATAAATATGCTATACGTTATTTTTCTCCAGTAATGGAAATTCCACTTTGTGGACACGCAACATTAGCGGCTTCTAAAGTAGTGTTTGAAATTTTTCCTAAAATGAACAAAATTCATTTTAAAAATATACAAGAGTTAGATTTAATCATTAAAAAGGATGGAGAAACCATAGCAATGGAATTTCCTGTTTACGACACCATTCCACAAAATGTTCCAGACAAATTACTAAAAGCTCTCGGGGTATCAGAAATTATAAATAGTGTTTTTAATATAGAAACCAACATTTTACTTATAGAAATTGAAAGTAGTGAAGTGTTAGAAAGCTTAGCTCCAGATTTCGAAAAATTAAAACGTTCGCACAATTCAATAAACGGTGTATTGGTTACTGCAATTTCTAAAAGAAATAAATACGATTTTGAATCCCGATATTTCTGGCCTTGGAGCGGGACAAACGAAGATCCAGTTACTGGAGGAACGCACACTTTTTTATCGAAATATTGGAGTATTCGTTTAAATAAAAAGAAGATGAATTCTTATCAATGCTCAGAAAGATCTGGATTTATGGAAGTTGAATTAATTAACGAAAAAACAGTAACGATAAAAAGTGAAGCGCAAATTGTGTTAAAAGGAGCGTTAAGAATCTAAAAAACTTAATAAAAAAGATGCAGAAACATATTTTAAAATCGAACATAGAATTGGAAAATGATCACGTTTTGCTGATTCCTTTTAATACCGATAGAAAAGAGGAATTAAAGGAAATTATCTTCGAAAAAAATATCTGGAAATATATGGGAATGCATATGAACACAGAAGAAGCATTTAACAATTATATTGCAAATACGATTAGGGATAAAGAAAACGGAATTTGTTATCCATTCTTAATTATTGATAAGAAAAAGAATAAAGTAGCCGGTAGCACTAGATACGGATATATAAATAAGGCAAGTCAAAAATGTGAAATAGGTTGGACTTGGTACGGAATCGATTACCAAGGTATAGGGTTAAATAAAGCCTGTAAGTATGAATTATTAAAATTTGGGTTTGAAACTATTGGTTTTAAGCGCATACAATTTAGTGCCGACCAAGAAAATATAAGGTCGCAAAAAGCGATAGAAAAATTAGGAGCTACTAAAGAAGGTCTCTTTAGAAACAATTATAGAGATGCAAACGGACAAAGCAGAAATGATGTTTATTACAGCATTATTCAAGAAGAATGGGAGTTGTTAAAAAATAAAAATTTTAAAGAATATTTGTAAATAATTGTAAAACTTTAGGCATTAAATAATATTGATGATAGAAATAAGAACAAATTGCGAAAATTGTAACTCATCTTTACCTCCTAATAGTACAGGAGCTATGATATGTGCCTTTGAGTGTACATTTTGCAGAAACTGTGTAGAGACAATACTACAAAATGTATGTCCGAATTGTGGTGGAGGTTTTGAAAAAAGACCGATTCTTAGAAACGAATTCTTGACGAAATATCCTCTATCGGACAAAAAAATATTTAATCCAATAGATCAAGAGAAATTTCAAAAAAAACTCAATAAATTTAAAGACATTAAACCTTCCGAAAGATAATAAATTAAATCAATAAATATGAAAATAGAAAATAGCGAACTAAAAGATGTTGATAAAATATTTGATTTATATCGAGTAGCCACAAATTATATGAAATCCAAAAATCAAGTACATTGGCCAGAATTTCCAAGAGATTTAATTATCAATGAGATTAAAGAGAATAGACAATGGAAATTAGTAATTGATGGACAAATTGCTTGTATATGGGCAACGACTTTTAATGACGAGTTGATTTGGGGAAACAAGAATGATGAACCATCGCTTTATATTCATAGAATTGCTACGAATCCAAATTATAGAGGTCAGTTTTTAGTGAAACAAATCATTCATTGGGCAAATGAATTTGGAAAAAACAAAAACCTAAATTTTATTAGAATGGATACTGTAGGTTTAAATAAAAGGTTAATCGATCATTATAAAAACCTTGGATTCTTATTTTTAGGAACAAAAAAACTTAAAAATACAAATGGACTGCCACATCATTATAAAGATGGAGAAGTATGTTATTTTCAAAAGGATATTGTGTAGATACTATCCTAAAAACGCTGTAAGTCTAGAAAAATAGGTTTAATTCGTTATATTTTAAACCTTCTTAATCACACTTGTAACAATTCCCCAAATCATAAAATCGTTGTCTTCTGTAATTTTTATAATTGGATAATTAATATTTTCGGGTTGTAACCAAATCTCATTTTTTTCTACACGCAAACGTTTTACAGTAAACTCGCCGTCTAAAAAGCAGACTGCTATTTTATTATTTGCAGGTTCTAAACTTCTGTCAATAACTAACAAATCATTATCATCTAAACCAGCATCAATCATAGATTGCCCTTTTACTTTGGCAAAAAAAGTAGCGTCTTTGTTCTGAATGAGTTCATCGTCTAAAGAAATTCTAGTTTCTCTAAAGTCGTCTGCAGGCGAAGGAAAACCAGCAGAAATGCCAGTATCTACAAATATTGCTCCATTTCCAGAAGATGCTTTTGGGGTAAAAAAAGTAAGTGTTTTAGACGTTTCCATTAAAATGCAAATTATAACTTTTCTTTAAATGTTTAAGATATTATTTTATAATTAAAACCTCATTAATATTTGTTGTAAATTTAGGAGACAAACGTTCTTGTCGCATTTTCCAAGTGCGTTTTAAATCCTGATTTCCTAATTTTATTTTATCACTTTTAAATTTTTTATTCAAACCATCAATAGCAGCCATTAAAGGTTTGTGTTTTGGATTTTCTTCTGAAAATAAATTTAGTTGAAAATTATCATTTGGTACCAAACCAGAAATAATTACACCTGCTTTTTTATATTGAATTCCTTTTTTAAAAATAGTTTTTACAGCATCTGTAGCTGCTTTAGAAATGACTAAACTAGAATCTGTAGGATAACTTAAAATAACGGTTCTATTTTCTTTTAAATAAGATTGATTTTTATTAAAACGATTGCTTCTTAAAAATACAGTAATTGTATGACAACTCGATTTTTGTTCTCGTAATTTTCTAGCACAACTTGTTGCAAATGTAGAAATACGTTCTGTAATATTATCTATATCTGCATACGTGTTTTCGAAACTTCTTGTGGTTGCAATCATTTTTTTAGAAGGAATATATTCTTCTAACGGAATTTTAGAAATGCCTTGTAAATCTTTCTGCAAACGCCATTCTACAATGCTAAAATTCTTTAAAACCCAATCACTTGGTAATTGTGTAAAGTCATAAGCAGTTTCTATTCCTTTGGCTTCTAAACGTTTTTTTAAACGAGAACCAATTCCCCAAACTTTACCAATTTTAGTCCATTTTAGAGCTTTAATTCTATTTTCATCAGAATCTATAATACAAATTCCTTTAGATTGTTTTAGGTTAGAACGCGCAATTTTATTAGCAACTTTACTTAACGCTTTTGTAGGTGCAATTCCTACACAGGTTGGTATACCTGTCCATTTTAGAATTCTACTTCGCATTTTTGTTGCGTAATCAGTAAAATTATAATTTTCAAAACCTTTTAACTCTAAAAAAGATTCGTCTATAGAATAGACTTCTATATCTGGAGAAAAACCGGATAAAATATTCATAACTCTGGCACTCATATCTCCATAAAGTGGGTAGTTTGATGACAAAACTGTAATATTATTAGCTTTACAAAAAGCTTCATATTTAAAAATTGGAGCACCAAAAGGGAGCTGTAACTTCTTAGCTTCATCACTCATAGAAATTACACAACCATCATTATTACTTAAAATAGCAACTGGTTTATTTTGTAAATTGGGGTTAAAAACCCGTTCACAAGAAGCATAAAAATTATTACAATCTACGAGTGCAAACATGCTATAAAAGTATCAAAAAATAACAGGCAAAATTGCGTTGTTAATATCTTAATTTGTTAAAAATTATTCTAAACTTTAGCTGAGTTTTTAATTATTGTATTGTAAGCACTTCTTAATTTAACAATCACAATTTCTAATTCCTCTAAATTTAAATGCCCAAAACCAAAACGAATAGCACATATGTTTTTATCTTGATAAAGAATTGTTTTTGGCAGAAATAAATCGTTTTTTTCTGCTTCAGATGCTAATTTTACTAATGATATTTTCTTTTGAAATGTTAGCCAAATTGCTAAGCCACCAGAAGGAATTTCCCATGTTGCAATATCTGAAAAGTATTGAATTAAAAGTTCATTCAAACAATCTCGTCTTTGTTTATAAACAACAATGTTTTTTTTCATCAAACGATAAATTTCACCTTCATTAATTAATTCAGAGAGCATTTGTTGCTGAATTAAATCTCCTTGTTCATCTAATAAATACAAATAATTTTTAGCTTCAGCAATTAAATTTTCTGGTGCAATTACAAAGCCTGTTTGAAAACTAGGGAACAAAGATTGCCCTATTTTGCCTAGGTAAATAACCATTCCATTTACATCTGAACTTGCCATTGGCAACATTGTAGCATTATCAAACTGAAAATCATAATCGTAATCATCTTCAATAATTGCAAACTCATATTTTTTTGCTAATTCTACTAATTCTAAACGTCTTTTTGCAGGTAAAGTTCTGGTTGTTGGGTAATCTCTATGTGCACAAACATACACAGCTCTAATTTCACCTTTTGTAAAATGGGTTTTAATATAATTTACATCTAAACCTTCTTTATCTAGAGGAATCGTTTTGATAGTTGCACCTACTTGTTGGAAAATCATATTTGCAGCGTAATTGCTTAAATTTCCTACTAAAACAAAATCTTTTGGTTTGATTAATAATTGTGAAACAATGTACAAACTCATTTCTGTACTTCTGGTGTTAATTAAGTTTTTTGGGTTGATGTGAAACCCTCTTGTTGCGTTTAAATAATTACATAATTGGGTTTGAAATAACGATTGAGAAGTTTCCTTAGGTCTGTTCCATTTTTTAATGATGGTTTTACGTTTCATAGCAGCACTGTACCATCTTGTAAACTCATTTACAGGATGCAAACGTAAATCTGGTTTTCCATCATTTATAGTATATTTTACAATAGTTTCTTGTATTGTTGATGCTAAATGAAACGATTTTTGAAATGGAAATCCTGTATTTTTTGCATACGAATACGCTTTATGTATTTCTTGTGAAACTGTTTTTATTTTTAATGATTTTTGCTTCGGTTCTAAAACAAAAGTTCCTTTATTTGGGACGATTTCTACCCAGCCTTGTGATGCCAATTCATCATAAATAGCAACTGCTGTATTTCTGTGGATTTTTAAAAGTTGACTTAAAACACGAGTTCCTGGTAATTTAGTACCTTTTACTACATAACTTCTCTGAATTGCATTTGTAATTTGTTGCGCAACTTGTTGGTAAATAGGTTGAGATAAAGAAGTATCAAAACTTAATAATTGTTGAAATAACACAAAAACCGGACTATTTATCATTTTAAAACTGGACTATATTTGTAGTGTTGAAAGTTACGACTTTTGTAATCTATATAAATCAACATTTATGAAATTTAAAATTACATTAATAATAGCTTCTTTATTTACTGTTTTACAAGTAAAAGCACAAGAAAATTCTGTAAAAAGAGATACATTAAAAGAAGTAATTATTACATCTACCAGAATAGATTTACCTTTTAAAGAGAATTCTAGAACTATTAATATTATATCAGCAAAAGATATTAAAAATAGTGCAGCAACAAACGTTGCAGATTTATTACAACAAGTTGCTGGTGTAGATATTAGAAGAAGAGGAACTGCAGGAAGTCAAGCAGATTTATATATTAGAGGTGGTGGTTTCGATCAAACTTTATTATTAATTGATGGTATAAAAATGGATGATGCACAAACAGGACATCATACTATGAACGCTGCTTTACCAATAGAAGTTATAGAAAGGATAGAAATTATAAAAGGACCTGCAGCAAGAGTTTTTGGGCAAAATGCATTTACTGGAGCTATAAATATTGTAACTAAAAAGAGATTAAAAAATATAGCTTCAGCAAATATTGAAGCTGGTTCTTTTGGACAGTTAAATTATTCTTTAACAGCAGGTAAAGAATATGAAAATTCTTCTTTTATTGTACATTTTGGTTCTTTAACTTCAGATGGTTATAGAAATAATTCAGATTATAAAAACAATAATTATTTTATAAAAGCCATTTTAAATAAGAAAAAGCAACCTATAGAAGTAATTGGAACATTTTTCGATAAAAAATTCGGCGCAGAAAATTTTTATACACCTCCAAGCTTTGGTTTAAATGAATATGAAGAAACGCAAAATAGTTTGGTAGGAATTTCTACCACTTTTAAAAGTGAAAAATTAAAAATTACTCCAAGAATTTACTGGAGAAGAGGTCAAGATATTTTTCTATTGAAAAGAGACGACCCTAATTTTTATAGAAATTTACACATTACTAATAAAGTAGGTATAGAAACCAATGCTTCCTACACTTCTAATTTAGGAATTACTGGTTTTGGTGTAGATGTTTCTAGAGTTTCTATTAGCAGTAATAATTTAGGGCAAAGAGATAGAATTATGGCAAATGTGTTTTTAGAGCATCGTTTTAAAGTGGGTGTTGTAGATATTACACCAGGAGTTGCAGCAACCTATTTTTCAGACTTTAAGTTCCATGCATTTCCAGGTTTAGATATTGGTGCACAATTATCAGACAATTTAAGATATTATTGGAATATTGGTTACACTTATAGAATACCAACTTATACAGATTTATTTTACAACGATTCTAGCACAACAGGAAACCCTGATTTAAAACCAGAGGAAGCAATTGCGCAAGAATTAGGATTAAAATATACAAACAACAATTTTTTTGCAACATTGTCAGTATTTACAAGAGCTTCAGATAACATTATAGATTTTATTAGACCAACTGCTACAGCTACAAAATTTGTAGCAACAAATATTGCGAAAGTAAACACACAAGGTTTTGAGTTTGATGCAAATTATAGTTTTAAAATAAAAGAATTCAAGCAATCTTTAGCATTAGGTTACACTTTTTTAGAGGATGATATTTCTGACCAAAACAGAAATTTATCACGTTATAGATTAAATACGTTAAAACATCATTTTACCACCCGT
Organism: Polaribacter sp.; assembly: GCA_045110395.1. Classification (GTDB taxonomy): domain Bacteria; phylum Bacteroidota; class Bacteroidia; order Flavobacteriales; family Flavobacteriaceae; genus Polaribacter. The sequence goes on along the minus strand of JBGCFX010000264.1, from coordinate 16,866 downwards.
TTTTCAACTCAACTATTTAAAAATGTAAGACAAAATATCATTTACAAACACGCAGAAAGAACTGATGGTACAAGTTATAATGTTTGGGATGCTTCTATTATTGTAGATTTTAATAAATTCAATTTTACAATTACTGCTAACAATATTTTTAATGCAGATTATATAGAATCTGGTTTTGTACCTATGCCACCAAGCAATGTTTTATTTGGTTTGCGTTATAACTTTTAACTGTAATTCTTATTTTTTTATAATTAAACCTTTCAACTGTTTACTTGAGCGCAGTCGAAAGGTTTTTTAATTCTAGAAATTAATGAGTTCTCGACTGCGATCTAACTGACATTGTTAGACTTTTTTTTAAGAATTTCTGTAACAAATCACCTTTTTCTGCTACTAATATAGAGAAGCTCAACTAAATTTTTTATTTCAATATTAATTTCACTTTCTTTTTGAAGTAAAAAATATCAACTTAAAATAGCGCTATATAAAGTTGATAAAACCAAAAATGGAGTTTCTTTTATTATTGATAAAATAACGTGTTTTATTTAATCAAAAATCTTTATATTTAGTCACTTTTAAATCAAATTGTTATGATGGACTGGTTTCAAGAGTTAACCTCTTTTCAAAAAACGTATTGGATTCTTACAGGTATTTCTACATGTATGTTCTTAATTGTATTAATTACCACAATAATTGGTGCAGATTCAGATGATATTGGAGATGTAGATGCAGAAATTGATGGAGATACAGGAGCAGGTTTTCAATTTTTCACCTTAAAAAATCTAGTTGCTTTTTTTACCATTTTTGGTTGGAGTGGTATTTCAAGTATCGATTCTGGCAACTCAAAACCAACTACTGTACTTATATCCATTTTCTGTGGTTTACTAATGATGTTTGTTATGGCTGCATTATTTTATTATATCAGCAAATTAACATCAAGTGGAACTCTAAAAATGCACAATGCACTAAACGCAACAGGAGAAGTCTATTTAACAGTAGGTGCAAACAGAACAAGAGCAGGTAAAATTCAAATTAAAATACAAGGAGCTTTAAGAGAATTAGAAGCTTTAACAGATTATACAGAAGATTTAAAACAAGGAAGAATTATTACAGTTACAGAAGTAACAGAAAACGGAACATTAATTATAGAACCTCAAAACAAAAACAAATTACTATGCTAAACTTAATTTCATTACAAATTACCCAATTTTCGGGTTTAATAGGAGTAGGAATTGCAATACTATTCATTTTTATACTAATTATTGCAATGATAAAACGCTATAAAAGATGTCCATCAGACAGAATTTTAGTGGTTTATGGTAAAGTTGGTGGAGGAGAATCTGCTAAATGTATTCATGGAGGTGCTGCCTTTATTTTTCCAGTAATTCAAGATTATGAGTTTTTAGATTTAACACCAATTTCGATTGAAGTAAATTTAGTAAACGCACTTTCTAAGCAAAATATTCGTGTAAATGTACCAAGTAGATTTACCATTGGTATTTCTACAGAACCAGGAGTTATGCAAAATGCTGCAGAAAGGCTGTTGGGTTTAGGGCAAAATGAAATTCAAGATTTGGCGCAAGAAATTATTTTTGGTCAGTTGCGTTTGGTAGTTGCATCTATGGATATTGAAGAAATTAATAATGATAGAGACAAGTTTTTAACCAATATTTCTCAGTCTGTAGAAACCGAATTAAAGAAAGTTGGTTTAAAATTAATAAACGTAAATATTACAGATATTGTAGACGAATCTGGTTATATAGAAGCTTTAGGAAAAGAGGCAGCAGCACATGCAATTAACGCAGCAAGAAAATCGGTTGCTGAGAAAAATAGAGATGGTTCTATTGGTGAAGCAAATGCAGTACAAGATGAAAGAAGCCAAGTTGCAGCAGCAAATGCACAAGCTGTAGAAGGAGAAAATACAGCAAAAATTGCAGTTGCAAATTCAGACTCTTTAAGAAGACAAAGAGAAGCAGAAGCAGAACGTACAGCAATTGCATCAGAAAAAGTACAAAGTGCAAATGCATTGAAAGAATCTTATGCTGCAGAGCAAGAAGCAGAATTGGCGAGAGCAGAAAGAGAACGTTCTTCTCAAGTAGCAGATATTATTGTACCAGCAGAAATAGACAAACGTAAAGTAGAAATAGATGCAGAAGCAAGAGCAGAAAATATTAGAAGAATTGCAAAAGGTGAAGCAGATGCTATTTTCTTAAAAGCACAAGCAGAAGCAAAAGGTATTTTCGAAGTTTTAACAAAACAAGCTCAAGGTTTAGACCAAATTGTAAAAGCAGCTGGTAACGATTCTCAAAACGCAGCACTTTTATTAATTGCTGATAAATTACCAGAATTGGTTAAAACACAAGCAGAAGCTATTAAAAATATTAAAATTGATAAAGTTACTGTTTGGGAAAATGGAGGAGGAAAAGACGGAAAAACATCTACCTCTAACTTTATTTCTGGAATGTATAAAGCTGTGCCACCTTTACAAGAAATGTTTAATATGGCTGGTATGGAATTACCAGAGTATTTAAAAGGTAAAAATAAAACAGAAGAAAAAACGATAGATATTAAAGAATCTAAAGAAGATATTTCTTCTAAATAGAAAACAATATTCAGTTTTATTAAACCATCAATTTTTTTAAGTTGATGGTTTTTTTATTTAACAAAAAACTTTTCTACTCAATTTCTTAACTTTGTACTTTTAAAAGTAAGAAAATGGCCTTGAATTTATCTCAAATAGATAGAGTTGAAACAATAACAAAAGAAGATTTTATAAAAAACTATTTTAAACCACAAAAACCTTTGGTTATAGAACGTTTTATAGAAGATTGGCCTGCTTATTCTAAATGGAATTTGGAATATATGAAAGAAGTTGCAGGAGACAAAACTGTTCCTTTATATGATGATAGACCTGTAGATTTTAAAGATGGTTTTAATGAACCTCATAAAACTATGAAAATGTCTGAATATGTAGATTTGCTTAAAAGTAAACCTACAAAATTTAGAATTTTTCTTTGGAATGTTTTAAAAGAAGTCCCAATTCTACAGAAAGATTTTACATACCCAGATTTTGGTTTAAGACTGATGAAAGGCTTACCAATGCTGTTTTTTGGAGGCACTAACTCGCATACTTTTATGCATTATGATATAGATTTGGCAAATATTTTTCATTTTCATTTTGAGGGGAAAAAAGAAATTATTTTGTTCGATCAACAACAGAATGACTATTTATATAAAATTCCACATTCTTTAATTGTAAGAGAAGATATCGATTTTTCGAATCCAGATTTTAAGAAATGGCCGGCTTTAAAAAAAGCAAAAGGATATAAAACAAACTTAGCACATGGACAGGTTTTATATATGCCAGAAGGTTATTGGCATTATATGAAATACATTACACCAGGTTTTTCTATGAGTTTAAGAGCCATTGCTAGGAAACCAAAAAACTTATCAAAAGCAATTTATAATGTTTTTGTTATGAGAACTATAGATAATATAATGCGCAGAATTAAAGGTCAAAAATGGATCGATTGGAAAAATGAAAAAGCCATTTCTAATACAAATAATGTCAAATAAATTTTAATTATTTTAGTAATAACAGACAATAACTTTATTTTTAGTTCTATTTGTGTTAAAAATTAAGAAAAAAGTTGCGAATTTAATCTGTTATTTAAGAACTTGGTTAAAAAATTTCTAAAATAGGGTACTTATACCTATTTATATCTATTTAGTTTTCATTACATTGCAGGCGTTAACCAAATATTTTTATTATGAAAGCTTGCCCAAGATGTAAATCTGTGTCTAAGCACAGAATGAGAAGAAAAGGGATTGCAAGATTAATACCAGGAACTAAAGGATATGCATGTGATAATTGTAACACTCAATACACTTTTTTCCCGCTTTTTAATCGAAGTTTAAGAATTTAAAAAAAGCCTCACAAATTAAAATTGTGAGGCTTTTTTTTATTTATAACTTACTTTTAAACACTTTGGTAGTTTTAATGTATTAAAAGGTATATTACTTTTAATAATAATTGTTTCAGATTCTCCAGGTTTTAAATTCAAATTTTGACTTTTTAAATATAAAAAATCGGAATGTATACGTTTAGTAAATGTTGAATTACAAATGTTTGTTACCTTAAAATATTTCCATTTACCAGAATCCTTTTCTTTTTTTTCTTTTCGAATGCTATTGCCAATATTGTCTGTAAAAATAGAATTTGCCTCATCTCGTTGTTTTTTAGACCAATTAAAATTGGGTTTTGTATAAGTTATAGTTTTTTCAACAAAAGGTTTATGACCCAAAACCAACCAAACATCTTTTGTATTTCCTAAAAATTCATAGGTAACTAATTTCTTACTATTATTAGTAATTATAGATTTAATTTTATCGATTGAATTACCACTAAAATTAAGCTTTCTATTAAATATGACTTTAGCATTATCATCTCTAACAATTACTTGAATAGTTTTAGCTTTTTTGCTGTTGTTTATAAGTGTAACCAAACCCACAACTCTTTTATATTTTTTAGAAGAGAAATTTGTTAGTAAATCATTATAATAATGAAAGAAATTATCACCAAAACCTTGTTTAATTTTTTCTTTATAAAATACGATATTACCAAACTCTTTGTCAGTTAAATTAGATAGAATTTCTGTACCTGTAGCAACATATACATTCCCTTTTATATTTTTAAAAGAATAATATTGAGCATCATTTTTAGGTAGAATATATAGAAATGGTTTATCTTCTGTAATTTTTATGTTTTTTGTAAAAATTGGTTTTATATGGTTAAAACCTATTTTTTCGGGTTTAGAAAAACCATTAATTGAAACACTACAAGGAAAACCATCACATTTTAGTGCAATAAGTTTTCTTAATCCTTCTTGTTTTGTAGTAGTTTTATATTTAGAAACTACACCAGAATAATTAACTTTACCTTTAATTTGTTCTTTTGTAGAAATATTGGTTTTAATCTCTTTAAATTGAGATTTTAGAAACCATTTTAAGTCGGAAGTAATTTTAGAATCTTCTTTATAAGAATAAACGTAAACATCTGTTTTGTCTTGATCTGTTTCTTTAGATTGTAAAAGTTTTAATAAGGATTCTGTATTTACAAAGCCATTTTTAAAACCTATAACAGCTTCTTTTGTTAGAATTGCTATAGCTGGTGTTGCTTCTCCTTTTCCTGCTGTAATAGCTTTAAAGAAAGAGTGTTTACCTCTTTTGGTTTTTAAACCAGGGTGTAAATTACCTCTATAGTTAACAGCTTCTTTAGATTCAATATTAAATTTTACTGGGTAGTAATTTGTATTTAATTTATTGATAATATTTGCATCTGTAAAAGTTCTTTTTAGCATCAATTTACTAGGCATACACCAATTCGCATAAAAAAAGACAAGTATTTTTTTTGGTTCTTTTTTTTGTAGTGATAACGCTTCTTTTATAGAAATCCAATTTACTTTTTCTTGTGCATAAGATTTAGATTTAATAGCGACTAGAAAAATGATTAATAGAAATGTTTTTTTCATAATAATAATAATAATTAAGTTATAAATTTATAAAAATTTATAGAATTAATCTATCATAATTTTTTTAGAAATTATAGCATTAGTATCTGTTTTTAAGGCTATTAAATATAAACCTGCTTTAATATCTAAAGGAATATTAACCTGTTTAGTATTCTGTTGAAATTGTACTTCTTTTACAACTTTACCTAAGATATTATAGATTTTTAATGTTCCTTTTTTTGCTTCTAAACCTCTAATATGTATGTTTTTACGATTGTAGAATATATTTACACTTTTTAAATTGTTGTTATTTAAAGATGCTGTAGCATTATTTCCTATTTTATATAATCCACTTGTGGTTTGATCTCCTGTACCACCAATAAAAAAAAGTTGATTGTTAAATTGATAAAATCCAGTTGCTGTAAAATCATTTCTGCCAGAATTTGTATCTGCAACTAAAACAGTGCCTGCTTCTGTACCATCTGTTTTCCACCATTCTCTGCCTGTAACATTATGTTGATAGGATTGAAAATACAATTCATCCCCTACAACAAAAAGATTTTGAGGAAAAGAATCTTCAATACTACCAGTAGCTGTATTTTTAAATAAGATAGTTCCTGCTACAGTTCCATCTGTTTTCCAAAGATGCTCACCTTCACCTCTACTTACTCTTCCATTAAAATAGAGTTCATTTTTGTAAACTGCAAAGCTATTTTTAACCACAGGTATACTTAATTCTTTTAAGAGTATTGTACCTGCTTCAGTGCCATCTGTTACAACAATACCACTAGTTCCGTTAACACTTCCATTAAAATAAATTTTGTTATTAAAATTAGCTATAAAACGATTTGCAAATATAGCGTCACTTACTGGTTTTGTATTTGCAGGTGTTCCATCAGTTTCGTATAATTTATCAGTTTTGTCTTCTAATGCAATGTATATCTTGCCATTTAGTTCTTCCAAATAAAAATCGCCACCAGTTGTACCATCATAAAAATCTTTAAGCATTACAGTACTTTCTGGAGTTCCATTAGTTACCCAAAGTTCTTCTCCACTTGTACCATTTTTTGCTTGAAAATATAATAAGCCATTTGAAGCTGCAAAAAAGTTAGTTACTTCAGAATTTGCTGAATTAGGATTAATATCTTTTAATAATATGGTACCAGCATCTGTGCCATCTGTTCTATATAATTCTACACCAAGTTCGTCTGTTTTTGCAGTAAAGAACAAGAAGTCTCCAGCAACAATTTTTCTATATCTGTGTGTTCCAGAAAAAGCAAATGTTTCTATTTTTTTAAAAAGATTGGTGTTTTCTTTAGTTCCATCAGAAGAAAATAAGTAAAATTTATTTACAAAACCTTCTCTAAAACCACTATCAAAATAAATTTTATTTTTATAAGCTACTGGGTTGTAAAAGTAATTTTCTATGATGTTTTCTAATGAGCTTCCATTATAAGAATAACCACCTAAAAGGTTATTAACTCTTGCACTAAAAAAGACCTTTCCGTCTTTTTTTAAATTTCCTATTGGGCTAACAATACTATTTCCATTATCTATTATTTCATTTACTGTTCCACTATCATATTCATATAAATGTGTTTGAAAAGAGTTATTCATTACTGAAAATAGTAATTTATTACCCAAATGGGTTTGTATTGTTATGGTTCTTCTATCTTCGTTAGTATCTGTATTTAGTAATAGTTCTATTTGACCAAAGGTCGTTAAAGAGGCTACTGTTATTAAAATGGTTAGTAATTTTGTTTTCATAATAGGTTTTTTAATTAAAAACAGCATCTATTCTTAAATTTAGGTTGTTAACACTCTAAAAATAGTTTAAGAAATAGATACTGTTTAAAAAGTATTTTCTTTTTTAGAGTAAAATGTTAACACTACAAAAGTAGTTTTAGAAAAGAATTTATTTTTAAGGTAATATGTGTAAATAGATAAGGAAATTCCCTTAATTTTAAGTAGAAAGGTTATTTCTTAAAGCAAAACGAACCAAAGAAACTACATTATGAATGTCTAATTTACGCATAACGTTTGTTCTATGAACATCTACAGTTTTAGGACTAATAAATAATTTATCACCAATTTCTGTATTATTTAAACCTTTGCAAACAAGAGCAATAACTTCTTTTTCTCTTTTGGTTAAATCATTAACTAATGGAGAAGTGGTTGTAGATTTTGTAAAAGATGAAGAGGGTTTATTCTCTAAAATAGCTTTGGTAATATCTGCATTAAAATAACTTTCACCTTCGTAAACTTTATGCAATGCAAAAATAAGTTCGTCACTAGCAACAGTTTTTAGTAAGTAACTTTTTACACCTAAATCTATTAATTTTTTGATTGTGTGTGTATCTTGATGCATAGAAAGCATCACTATTTTTATTGGATTATTATTTGTAATTAACGCAGAAGCACATTCTATACCATTCATAATTGGCATATCTATATCTAACAATAAAAGATCTACAGTGTTTTTTTCTATATAATTTAATGCTTCTTTTCCATTTTTAAGAACTGCAGTTACTGTAAAATTTTTGTCTTTTAAAATTGCATTTTTTATACCATCAGCAACCAAAGGATGATCATCTGCAATTACAACTTTTATTGCCATTATAAAGGAATTTTAATAGTTGTTAAAGTACCAGAGTTTTCAGAATTAATATTAACAAATCCTTTAATTAAATCTATTCTGCTTTTTATATTTTTAAGACCAATTCCTTCTTTTTTGGTTGATGAAAAACCTGTGCCATTATCTTCTAGCATATAAACAATATCTGTTTCTGTTTTAAATAACTGAATGTTAACTTCACTAGCTTTACTGTGTTTTAAAATATTATTAATTAGCTCTTGAGTTATTCTATATAAAGTAATTTCAATATTTTTTGGCAAACGATTTATAATATTAATATGTTCAAATTCATATTTAATTTCTGACGGAAGTAAACTATTTAAAAATAGATTTTCTAAAGCAGTAATTAAGCCAGCTTCTTCTAATGCTCTTGGCATCATTTGATGAGAAATTTCGCGTAATTCTTTATTAGAAACTTCTAAATTAGCCAACAATTGTTTAGATTCATCTTTATCAGACAAACCTAATTTATCAAAAATATTTCTAGACTTTAAAATAGTAGCACCAATTTGTTGTACAATACCATCATGTAAATCTCTAGCAATTTTGGTACGTTCTTTTTCTTCTGCAAAAATTATAGATTGTAAGTTTTGTTCTTTTTGGTTGGCTAAAGTTAATTCGTGTTTTCTTTTATTTCTCTGGAAAATTGAAAAGCCTGCCAGTAATAAAATTGCTAAACCACCAAATAGAGTGTAGTTTAATTGTTTTTGATTGTTTAGTTTTAATTCTGTAGTTACTTTTTCTGCTTTGGTTAGTAGAAGTTCTTTTTCTTTTTTTTCTGTTTGGTATTTGGTTTCAAGTTCAAAAATTGATTTAGTTTTTTCTAACTCAAAAACCTTATCTTTTTTTAATACATACTCTCTATTTATTAAAAATGCATCTTTATAGTCTTTAGTTTCAAAAAGAACTTTAGATAAACATTCTAAAATTCTTACCTCTAATTCTTTAAAATTATTTTTTCTTATAGATTTTAAAGCCTCATAAGCAGTTTCTTTAGCTTTCTTGAAAGACTTGTTAAAATAGTAATTATTTGCTAAACTTATTTTTGCATCTAATAACTCAAAAGTATTGTTATCTTTTTTGAATTTATTAATTATGTTAATATAAAGTTTATTTGATTTTTTAAAATCTTTTAGACTATCCATAGCTTTAGCTATTTGATGATCCATATATGGTATATATCTTGTGTAACCCAAATCTGAATACATCTTTTTAGCTTTTTTTGAATACGATATTGACTCATTAAATTTTTTTAATGATAGTAATACACTTCCTATATTACCAGTCGTAATAACAATTCCTACATTATTTTTTAAGTCCTTATAAATTTCTAGTGCATCTTCGTAATATTTTAATACTTTTTTATATTTTTTTTGTTTTTTATAAACAATTCCAATATTTACGAGCACCATAGGAATTCTGTCAGCTGAACTTTTATTAGATTGATAAATTTTAAGTGCCTTAAAGTAATACTCAATAGCTTTTAAATAATCTCCTTTTTCATCTTTAATAATTCCTAAGTTATTATAAGAATTCGCAATTCCTATAGAGTCTTTAATTTCAAATTTAATCGATAAACTTTTCTCATAATAGAAAAAAGCACTGTCTAAATTAGAAACATATTCAAAATTACTCCCAATAGTATTGTATGAATTCGCAATTGAACTTTTATTATTTAATTTTTTAGCTAAATTCAATGCCTTTTTTGCATAAAACATTGCACTGTCTTTATTAATGTTTTTATACTCCCAAGCTAGTTTGTCAAGATTATCTACTAAAAGCGTATCTTGAAGAGAATTATTTTTAATTTTTAAACTATCAATCAATTTATTATCTTGTGAAAAACTAGAAAAAAAAGATAAAAATAATAACCCAAGAAAGACTTTTTTAAGAAGTGGTTTTAAAAATAACATAACATATTTAGTTAGTTGAAAAACAAATATATAGATTTCATAAAAAAAATACAAATCAAAAAAAGCCTCACAATTTTAATTTGTGAGGCTTTTTTATGTTTGATAAAATTCGGTATTATCATTTAAACAACCTAAATATATCATTTCCATTCGCAAAAAGTAGTAAGGCTATTAATAATACAAAACCAACCACTTGCGCATATTCTAAAAACTTATCTCCTGGCTTTTTACCAGTAATCATTTCCCAAAGAGTAAAAACTACATGACCACCATCTAAAGCAGGTATTGGTAATAAGTTCATAAAACCTAACATGATAGATAAGAATGCAGTAATGTTCCAAAAAGATTGTGCACTAAATTCATCAGGAAAAATACTTCCTATAGAAATAAAACCACCTAAACCTTTATAAGCTCCAGTACTTGGGTTAAATATCTTTTTTAATTGTTTTATATAATTGGTTAACGTCTTCCAAGATTTATTTAAACCTGCTGGTATTGCTTCTGTAAAAGAATATTCTATATCTGCTAAATTATAATAACCTAATTTTTCTAAATCATTATAAGAAAGAGTCCCAAAAACAATTCCTAAAGTTCCTCTTTCTGTAACTTGTACACGAATTTCTTTTACCTCTTGTTCTCTTTTTACAGATAAAGTAACTTCTTGCCCTTTATATTTTAATAATATAGCTTTAGCTTCATCGTAATATTTAATAGTTTCGCCATTAATAGAAGTAACAATATCCTTGGCTTTCAAGCCACTTTTCTCGTTAATAGAATCTTTTTGAACTCTTAAAATTGCAAAAGGGTACCTTGCAGAAACAACTGGCCCTTCTTCATTTTTCTTTCTGTCTATTAATTGAGAGATAAAATCTTCTGGAAGTGTTTTTTCAATTACCTCTCCTTTTCTATCAATTGTAAATTTATTTCCGTTGATAAATCCTAAAGTAATTCCATTAAATTCTCTTACTTTTTCACCATCAATAGTTAAAATTTTATCGCCAGTTTCTAAGCCAATTTTCATAGCTAATGAATCTTGTACCCAAATACCATCTTTATCATTTACACTTTGGTTAGGCAAAAACTCTTCTCCATAAGACCACATTAACATAATGTAAATAAAGATTCCTAAGACAAAATTCACAAAAACACCACCTAACATAATAATTAAACGTTGCCAAGCTGGTTTTGAGCGAAATTCCCAAGGTTGAGGAGGTAAAGCCATTTGTTCAGTATCCATACTTTCATCTATCATACCAGAGATTTTTACATAACCTCCTAAAGGAATCCAGCCAATACCATAAACGGTTTCTCCAATTTTTTTCTTAAAAATTGAAAACTTATAATCAAAAAACAAATAGAATTTTTCTACTTTGGTTTTAAACAATTTTGCAGGGATAAAGTGCCCTAATTCGTGCAACACAATTAATAAAGATAAACTAAGTATAAATTGCGATGCTTTTATTAATATTTCCATTCAGCGTTAAATCAAATTTAAAAAACGCACAAATGTACGTTTTTAAAGAGAGTTGTAAAAGAACTATTAAAACTTGATTTTTATTTTAACAAAGATTTTACAAACTATTTGGTTTTGTTTCCTTTTTTAAAGGATTTTTAAGTCGTAAATTTGCTATATAAATGCTTATTATGGAGATTAAATTCTTTAAAAAATCGCTTCCAACATTCATCTTTTTAGCGGTATTTTCTGCTGTAACTATTCCTGTCTTTTATCATTTATTAAAGGTTGATACTAAATTAAAGATTTACAATCCTGTAGATGTAAACCCGAGATTAGTGGATGAAAGTATGTTGCATATTCAAAAAAACCATACAATTGCCAATTTTAGTTTAATCAACCAAAATGGAGAAATTATCACCAATAAAAATTATAAGAACAAGATTTATGTTGCGGATTTCTTTTTTACAACCTGTAATAATATTTGTATTGCAATGGCTTATAATATGAACGAATTGCAAGAATTTTACAAAAATGATAACGATATTCTATTTCTATCTCATTCTGTAACTCCAATAATAGATAGTGTTTCTGTTTTAAAAGAATATGCAGAAAGAAAAGGGGTAATTGATGGCAAATGGAATGTTACAACAGGCTCAAAAAAACATATTTATGAACTAGCAAGAAAGAGTTATTTTGCTGTTTTAGATGAAGGAAATGGAGATGAAAACGACTTTATTCACACAGAGCAATTTGTTTTAGTAGACAAAGACAGACGCATTCGTGGTTATTATGATGGCACTGAACAAAAAGATATGGAAAAGTTAAAAAAAGACGTGGCTTTGTTAAAAGAGGAATATGCCTCTGAATAAATTGTTTAGAATCATTCTAATTAGTATCTTTGCTTTTCCAAATAAGAAATATTGAGCACAATTGCCACTTTACAAAAAGGAGAAATAGGTTATATTTCTGAAGAATCTTTAGATTTTATTCCTTTAAAATTATTAGAAATGGGTTGTTTGCCAGGTGCAGAAGTAGAGTTGGTTCAAATTGCGCCTTTAAAAGACCCAATATATATTTGTGTAAATGGAAGCCATTTAGCCATAAGAAAAGAAACTGCTGCAAAAATTAAAATCCTTAAAAGTTAATTTAATGTCTAAAAACGATATAAAAGTTGCTTTAATTGGGAATCCGAATACAGGTAAAACATCACTTTTTAATCAACTTACAGGTTTAAACCAAAAAGTGGGTAATTATCCTGGAGTTACTGTAGATAAAAAAACTGGAATTAGTAAGCTGTCTTCAACTCAAAATGCAATTATTACAGATTTACCAGGAACTTACAGCATAAATCCTACTTCTATAGACGAAAGTATTGTTTTAAAAACGCTACTTAAAAAAGACATTGCAGCATCTCCTGATGTAATTTTAGTAGTTGCTGATGTAGAAAATTTAAAAAGAAACTTATTACTTTTTTCGCAGATTAAAGATTTAGAAATACCAACTGTTTTGGCAATTAATATGGTTGACCAAATGAGTAGAAAAGGAATTTCTATAGATTTATCTTTGTTGAAGAAAGAATTAAATACAGAAGTTGTTTTAATATCAGCCAGAAAAAACGAAGGAATAAATGATGTCAAAGAAGCGATTATTCGTTGTCATGTGGCAGCAAAAGCATCGCCTTTATGTGGTATAAATCATCAAATAGATCCAGATTATTTTGATACATTAAAAGAAATTAGTCCTAATTATTCTTTGTATCAATTGTGGTTAATGGTTACGCAAAATAACTATCCAGAAAACATAACAAAGCAAGAAAAAGACAAGTTATTAGCTTTTAAAGAAGACGTTTCTAAGTTAAAAAAATACCAACATAAAGAAACGATTTATCGCTATCAAGAGATTAATAAAATTCTTAAAAAAACATATATCATAGACAAAACAAAAGCCACAGATTTACGTGGTAGATTAGATAAAATTTTTACGCATAAAATCTTTGGTTATGTCTTTTTTATCTTTTTATTATTAGTCATCTTTCAATCTATTTTTGATTGGGCAACTTTACCAATGGATTTGATTGATGGTACTTTTGCAGAATTATCAAACTTTGCAAAAAGCAATTTACAAGCTGGTATTTTCACAGATTTATTAACAGAAGGGATTATTCCAGGAATTGGTGGGGTACTTATTTTTATTCCACAAATAGCCATTTTATTTTTGTTTATCGCCATTTTAGAAGAAACAGGATATATGAGTCGTGTTGTTTTTTTAATGGATAAAATTATGAGACGTTTTGGTATGAACGGAAAAAGCGTAATTCCGTTAATTTCTGGAACAGCTTGTGCAATTCCTGCAATTATGGCAACCAGAACTATTTCTAGTTGGAAAGAGCGTTTAATAACAATTTTAGTAACACCTTTTACAACGTGTTCTGCACGTTTACCTGTATATGCTATTTTAATTTCGTTAATTATTCCTACTAAAAAAGTATTTGGCTTTTTAAATTTACAAGGTTTGGTTTTATTGTCTTTGTATGCTTTGGGCTTTGCAACAGCCATTTTAGCTGCCTATATTTTACACAAAACATTAAAAGTACAATCTAAATCATTTTTTGTTGTAGAAATGCCAAATTACAAGTTACCATCCATAAAAAATGTGTTTTTTGAAGTGGTAGAAAAAACAAAATCGTTTGTTTTAGAAGCAGGTAAAATAATTTTAGCACTCTCTATAATTTTATGGTTTTTAGCTTCAAATGGACCTGCTTCTTTTGACAATGCAGAAAAAAATACCATAGAAAATATAGCGAATCAAAATTTATCTGATAACGATTTACAGCAAAAAATAGCATCCGCAAAATTAGAGAATTCTTACATAGGTATTATGGGAAAATCTATAGAACCAGCCATAAAACCACTAGGTTATGACTGGAAAATAGGAATTGCTTTAATTACATCATTTGCAGCAAGAGAAGTATTTGTAGGAACCTTAGCAACTATTTACAGTGTAGAGGCAGATGATGAAGATACTTCTACCATTAAAGAGAAAATGCGTTCAGAAATAAATCCAGACACTGGTAAAAATCGTTTTAATTTTCCTGTAGGGATGTCTTTAATGGTTTTTTACGCATTTGCAATGCAATGTATGGCAACTTTAGCTATTGTAAAACGTGAAACAAAAACTTGGAAATGGCCATTAATTCAGTTATTTGGTATGGCTTTATTGGCTTATGTTGCTTCGTTTATAACCTATCAAATATTAAGTTAATGCAAGAAATAATAACGTATTCTTTAGTAGCTTTAGCTGTTCTTTTTTTAGTGAAGAAATTCATTTTTCCTTCTAAAAAAAAGAAAGGATGTAGTCCAGATTGTGGCTGTTAATATTTCTTTAACGCAAAATTAGTATCTTGTTGCAGTAGGTTTTCTATTTTTGCAAATCATATATAAATCAATATTAAAAAATATAAAAATGAAAAAATCAATTTTAACACTTGCAATTTTTGCAATTACACTTATTTCATCAAATGGTATTTCTGCTCAAAAATTTTCTAAAATGGACACAAGTCCTATGGATGCTGCATCTTACCCAACAAACTGGAGAAACGCAGATAAATTAGTAAAAGTAGTATACAGCAGACCACAATTAAAAGGAAGATCTTTAGATAAATTAGCGCCTAAAGATAAAGTTTGGAGAACTGGAGCTAATGAGGCTGCAGAAATTACGTTTTACAAAGATGTTACTTTTGGCGATAAAAAAGTAAAAGCTGGTACATATACTTTATTTACAATTCCTACAGATGGAGATTGGACAGTAATTATTAGCAATCACAAAAATGTTTGGGGTTCTTATTTTTATAAAAAAGATATGGACGTTGCTAGAACTTCAGGTAAGGTTTCTAAATCAGATGATACTATAGAAGCTTTTTCTATTGTTTTTGATGGTGAAGGAGATTCAGCTACAATGCATATGGGTTGGGGTAAAACAATAGTTTCTGTTTCTGTAAAAGGATAAAATAACAGCTATTTTCTATAAAGACCTCACAGGTTTTTTATACTGAAATTCATTTCGTATAAAACCTGTGAGGTCTTGTTGTTTTAAATTGTTTTTTCTTGAAGAATAAACGTAAATTTGCACCCATTAAATTGAAAGATGATGCAATACAATCACCAAGAAATAGAAAAGAATTGGCAAAAATTTTGGGCAGAAAACCAAACTTTTAAAGCCGAGAATGAAAGTGAAAAACCTAAATATTATGTGTTAGATATGTTTCCTTATCCTTCAGGAGCAGGTTTACATGTAGGGCATCCTTTAGGCTATATTGCAAGCGATATTTATGCACGTTACAAGCGTCATCAAGGGTTTAATGTATTGCACCCACAAGGATATGATTCTTTTGGATTGCCAGCAGAACAGTATGCAATACAAACTGGGCAACATCCAGCGAAAACTACAGAAGCAAATATTGCAACCTACAGAAAACAATTAGATAAAATTGGTTTTTCTTTTGATTGGAGTAGAGAAGTAAGAACATCAAATCCAGAATATTATAAATGGACACAGTGGATTTTTATTCAACTTTTTAACTCTTGGTATAACAAAGATTCGGACAAAGCAGAAGATATTTCAACGTTAGAAAAACTCTTCAAAAAAGAAGGAAATTCTAAAGTAAATGCAGTTTGTGACGAAGATATAAAACCTTTTTCTGCGGAAGAATGGAAAGCTTTTTCAAAAACGGAACAAGAAGAAATATTATTACAATACAGATTAACATTTTTGTCGGATACAGAAGTAAATTGGTGTCCTGCTTTAGGAACTGTTTTAGCAAATGACGAAATTGTAAATGGCATTTCAGAAAGAGGAGGTCATCCTGTTATCAGAAAAAAAATGACACAATGGTCTATGCGAATTTCTGCATACGCACAACGTTTGTTAGACGGATTAGAAACCATCGATTGGCCACAACCTTTAAAAGATTCTCAAACAAATTGGATTGGAAGAAGTCAAGGAGCAATGGTTTCTTTTTTGGTTGATAATAATATAGCAAAATCAAATTCAGAAGTAAAATTATCTTACAAAGAATTAGAAGCTTTAAAAGAATTGCGTTTAAATTTATCGAAAGCAGAAACTACACTTTGGAACGAGATTAAGAATAAAAAAGGCGCATCAAAATTTAGAAAAAAATATACAATTGGTACTTTTTTAGTTGATTATGTATGTTTAGCTAAAAACTTAATTGTTGAAATTTCAGGAAAAGAAGATGAAGCTGCAAGAAATACTTATTTTACTAACGAAGGATTTAACGTAATTCGTTTTACCAATAAGGAAGTAACTGAAAACGTTATTAAAGTTGTTTCTGAAATT